>JAOUHV010000014.1 GCA_029884425.1 Gammaproteobacteria bacterium | reverse complement strand
TGGATATTGGTTGGTACCTGATGGCGCACTATAACCAGCGGCGTCCTCATGCGGCTAATGATGGCCTTTCGCCTGCGGCGAAAGAAGAAAAACTTAAACGACTGTCCGGAATTAGTTGACCACTACAATACCGGTGATGACAGTAGCGCATTTAGTGCTATCGACCCTACTCACTATCTATATCGCAGTTGGTGTCTATTTTGAAGAACGGGATCTGACCAGAAGCTTTGGTGAGACCTATACAAAGTATAAGAAGGAAATAGCTAGCTTAATTCCCGGAATGTACTAACCACCCTCAAACAAAGGCCGTCGAAGTATCTTTCGACGGCCAGTCATGAAGTCGCCACCAGTTCTTCAGACACTTACCAGCCGTTCTTGGTAACGATTTTCATACTCTACAGGTGGGTAATCCCATTTCCGCGGCGTTCGTTTGCGCTTGCATAGCGCAAGCTTCTCACCGCTGCAATGGTAGGATGATGCTAGGCGTTATCCCCTTACAATATAGTGAAGTAGGAATTTATGGAGCTAGTATTAATATCGATAGTAATTGGTGTAGTTGGAACTGCCGCGATAGACATATGGGCAGAGATATTGAGTAGGGGCTTCAAACTTCCCACTACTAATTGGGGAATGGTCGGGCGATGGTTTGGCCACTTGCCAAAAGGTAAGTTTATACACAGTCCTATTTCACGTAGTACCAGAATCAAGCATGAATTAACTATTGGGTGGGTTCTTCATTACGCTATTGGTATAAGCTACGGGTTTGCGTATATGCTTATCGTTCAAGGCAATCCTAGTGCTATGTCAGCAATAGGATTCGGTTTGGTGACTGTATTAGTGCCATGGTTCGTTCTTCAACCTGGGCTGGGGTTAGGGTGTTTCGCTCGTTTAGCACCGAAACCAAATGTTGTAAGAATTCTTAATTTGTCTATGCACAGCATTTTTGGGTTAGGCCTTTATGCCGGGTGGATACTATATTCACAAGTATTGTAAGTGGAATATGAGGAGCGGTATGCTTGACAGCGGGTGTGTCCATTGTATCGGGGGAGGATCAGGCCCTGCCTAATTAGGTGGTTGTGTAACTCCCCCCTAAATCAGGAGCATTCATTTCTAGAGTTCCCCGGCGTAAGCTACGCCAATCAGGAGAACAATGAATAGCACCAATAGCGTGGCGGGGATTGCCCAGTTTGCTATTTTGTTTTCGATAAGGTCGAGTGCTTGAAGGGCATTAACAATCCGTCTGTGAATCTTCTGAACTGGGTTGCTATCCAGTGACGTGCATAATTTATTCATAACTGAAGATCGTTGAATTTTACCTAAATACTGAACTGTCAGCTCAATTAGTATCAGTGCATCTCCCGAGGGGATTTGCGGAATCCTGAACTTCCATGTTCGAGCACTATTTACCGCGATGTACGCCACGCCTACTCCGCACAATATTGGCCATGCCGATTGCCACCACAGTGACAGGGAAAATACATCTATATTTGCTGTCTGTGGAATAAACCAGACGGTTGTCAGTGACGCGATTAGCAGCGCGGCCCACGGCCAATAAAATCTGTTTTCAGTAACCTGTCTTTCTGGATTGCCTGAATCTGAAAAAAGTGGCCAGGCCAGGTAAACAAATCTTGCCATCAACAATGTTGTCGCAATGCTGCTGGCAGTGAGAATGTCATTCAGCGTCCATCCCCCAAATACAACGGGCGGGTACATTTCATTTTTCAGCATCAACTTGGCCAGCATGCCACTGCTCATGGGCGCACCCGCCAGCGTCAGTGCGGGCAACAACAGGCCAAGCGCGAATAAATATTTCCAGTAGGTCTTATTACGCTGTTGCTGTACGGTTTCCAGTCCAGCAAATAACGCGGTCTTGGCCAGACCATGATGAACCACGAAGATGCTGATTGCCATGAGTACGCCCGGCCAGGTCTGTGGTGCAGCCAGTGCAAACCCAATGGCCAAGGTTGCGATGCCCATCTGGCTGATACTGGAGTAGGCCAGCAGGGTTTTGTTTTCGCGCTGCATTAAACCAAACACCACGCCAAAAAACATGGCGCAGATGCCCAGTGACATCATTATTGTGCTCCAACCGGCAAGAGCAATCTGCCCCAGTGGCAACAGTTGCAGCCAGCCCAGCAGGCCGACATTAACCATGGCGCCGGCCAGCACTAACGTCACCGGCAGCGGCGCGGTGCCATAAGTCAGTGGCAGTGTGAAATGCAGGCCGGGCAGACCGGTTTTGATACCCAGTCCCATGACAAGCAACAGTATGATCAGATCGCGATGCTGGGAGATGAGCAGCGCATTGCGGAAGGAATCAAAATCGCTGGTTTGTGTCGAACTGGCGGCGAGCATCAGTGCGCTGAGTAACATGACTTCACCCAACAGCACAAAGATCATATAGATGCGGCCAGCTCTCATCGCTTGTGGTGTACGGTTGTGGATCAGCAGTCCGTACGCGGAAAAACTCATCAAGGCAAAAAAGAAATAGAAGGCGAGAATGTCATCGGCAACTATTGCTCCCATATTCCCTGCCATGGTGAACAGGAAAAGAACAGTAAAGCCGCATCGTTGTGATGATGAAAAATATTGCCTGGAGTACAGCGTCGCGATTAGCCAGACAAATGCAGTCAGCAGCAAAAAAAGACCATCACTGTCATTCAGCGCAAAGTGTGTTCCCAGCAGCAAGCCGGACACCTGGACGCTGGTATATTCTGCCGGCAGCAAGGCGATAACCAGTGCCGGCATTGTGCTGCACACGGCCAGAAACATGCGTACTTTTTTGCTGGCGGCAAACATCAACAATGAACATGCGCTCACCAGTGGAATCAATGGCAGCAATGTCAGCCAGTATCCGGAGATGATCATGGCTTGAACTCCAGCGCGGAGATGAATATGGCCCACTGCAAGGGACTGAATTCAGTATTGGCAAACAACCCCGTGGCCAGTGAAAACAAAGCAGTGATCAGCGGCGGCAGCAGTAACGCCCAGGCGGTTTCTTTGTTGCCAAAATGTCGCTCGGCCGGCCAGACGGGTGAAGGTGGTTTAAACCATGCCGCATGAAGGATGGGAAGAAAATACGCAGCGTTAAGCACACTGGAGCCCATCAATATCCAGATAACCCAGCCCTGATCCGCTTCCAGCGCGCCCACACCCAGATACCATTTGCTGATAAAACCGGCCAGCGGCGGCACACCTATCATGCCCAGCGCTGCCAGGGTAAACGCCGCCATGGTCCACGGCATGCGTCGGCCTACGCCATTCATTTCGCTGATTTTGTGAATGCCCAGCGTTTCGGCAAGATTGCCCGCGCAAAAGAACAAGGTGATTTTCATCAGCCCCTGATGTACCAGATGAACGATGCCACCAATGGCTGCAACCGGTCCGGCGATAGCGCTGCCCAGTATGATGTAGGAAACCTGGCTGATCGTGGAATAGGCCAGACGACGTTTCAGGTCGTCTTGATACAAGGCACGAATGGAGCCGTAGATGATGGTGGCTGCAGCGAGCAGCGCCAGTGGCATTAACAGCCCCAGGCTGCTGGCAAACGCTACGCCATAGACTTCATGAATGACTCTCACAATGCCAAAGGCACCGGCTTTGACGACGGCCACCGCATGCAGCAGGGCACTGACCGGTGCCGCTGCCACCATCGCCTTGGGCAGCCAGCCATGCAGGGGAATAATCGCTGCCTTGACGCCAAAACCGGCGATCAGCAATACAAAAATAGCCACCAGCACATTGTGATGCTGCGGGTCTATTCCTGCAAGAAACCCTTTTGGCGTAAAACTCAGCGTGCCGGCAACGGTGTAGAGCCAGACCGTGGCCAGCAGCAACAATGCGCCACCGACCAAGGTGTAAAACAGATAGACCTTGGCAGCCTTGCGCGCTACTTCGGTGCCACGATGAATGATCAGCGGATAGGTGCTCAGGGTCAGCAGTTCGTAGAACAGCAGGAAGGTAATGAGATTGTCCGACAGGGCAACACCGACGGTGGCCGTTACGCACAGACTGAAAAAACCGAAAAATCGGCTGCGGTTGGGCGAGTCTTCCAGATAACCGATGGCATACACCGTTGTCACCAGCCACAACACCGAGGACAGCACCACAAACAGCAGTGCCAGTGCATCGGCATGTAATGCCAGCTCCAGCCCCGGCAGCAGCGGCAGACGGGCTTCATAACTCTGGCCGTGATAAACGCCCCACACCATCAGCAGCACCAGTGCGAGTTTGATTATCGCGCCTGCCATATTCAGCGTAATGCGCAGGCGTACCTGTTCTTCGTTGAGGAAAAAAATAATCAAACCCGGAATCAGCGAACTGGCGAGCAGCAACAGGGGCAGCAAGGTGCTCATGGCGAGACTCCCGCAAGCGGATTGCCAATGGACAGCAGTGCCATGGGATAGTTTGCATTCAAGCCTAGCAGAATAGCGGTTACGGCCAGTGCCAGAGGTGCCCACTCCATCAACGCCGGAATGGATTCCGCGGGTTTGTTATCCTGAACATCCGCTTTGGTGAAGGCGTAGCCGACCACTTTGAAAACATAGGCAGCGGCCAGCAGTCCACCGACGATCATGACCAGCGCCCACATCCATTGTTGATGCGTGAGTGCCGCATCGAGCATCAACCACTTCGCGATAAAACCGCCACTGGGCGGCAATCCCATCAGGCTGACACCGGCGAGGCAAAATGCGGTCATGGTGATGGGCAGACGTTGTGCGATACGATCAAGATCGGTAATGCGATCGTGACCGCTAAATTTGAGAATATTGCCAGCGGCCATGAACATCGCCGCCTTGGCCAGTGCATGTGACAGTACAAAATAAATTCCACCTTGCCATGCCTGCGGACTGAGCAAGGCAAACGGAATAAACAAGTAACCCAGCTGGGCGACCGTGGAGTAGGCAATCAGCATTTTCAGTCTGCTCTGGCGTAGTGCCTGAACGGAGCCCCAGAGGATGGCCAGCGCACCCAGCGTGCCCAGCAGCCAGCCAAAATCCACATTGGCTGCGGGAAAAACATCAAACCACAAGCGCAGCAACAGATAAAAAGACGCCTTTACCACCAGCGCGGAAAGCAGCGCGCTGACCGGTGTTGGTGCGCTGGCGTGGGCGGGAGGCAGCCAGAAATGAAACGGGAACAGGGCACTTTTCAGCAGCAAACCGCCAACCATCAATCCCAGTGCGGCATAGCTGGCAGGACTGGCTTTCATCGCCATGCCGAGTAGCTGAATATCCACGGTGCCAAAGGCGTGATAGAGCAAAACCACGCCCAGCAGATAACATAAGGAAGCCAGCAGGCTGACCAGCAAATAACGCATGGCGCCACTCAGGGCATGACGATTACCGGCCAGTGCAACCAATGCAACCGCTGACAGTCCGATCAATTCCAGCGTGACGTAGAGATTGAAAATGTCCGACGCCAGAAACAGTGCATTCAGGCCAGTCCACATCATCAACCACAACGGCCAGAAACCGGCGGGTTGGGCATCGTGTTTGAAATACCTCAGGGCGTACAGACTGACGCCCAGTCCCACCAGCGCACTCATCAGCAGCATCAATACACTCAAGCCATCGGCGTAAAGCTCAATGCCCAGTGGCGCGCCCCATCCTCCGACGGCGTAACGCAGTGGACCGTTGTCCAGCAGCTGCAGATACAGGGCAACTGAGGCGATGGCGGTCGCGATGGCGGCGGACAAACCCAACATGCCTGCTCGCCTTGGTGCCATGAAACACAACATGGCACCGATCAGTGGGATTAGAATAATCCAGACAATCCAGTGAGACAGGATGAACTCATTGTTCATGGTGGCGGTCGTTCTGTTCCAGGTCGGTGTGTCCGGTCATCTCTTTCAGGCGAAGCAACAACACCAGCGCCAGCGCTGTGGCAGAAACCGTGACCACAATGCCGGTGATTACCATGGCATCAGGGACAGGATCGGCGACTGCCGACCGGCGGCCAAGCGCGATCAAAACAAGAAATACACCGCTGCCCATGATATTCAGCGCGAGTATTTTTCTTAGCAAATGCGCGTACACGATTAATCCATGCAGGCCCAGTACAAACAGTCCGACACCGGCAAGGGCATAGAGTATTTCCTGACTCATGGCCGTTCTCCCGTGCTGGTGCCGTAAAACAGCGCGGTCAGTGTCAGACCGATGGAAATCGTTGCCGCCAGTTCGATCAGCAGAATCAATGAACCGGCCCAGGGCAGGGGATACTGCAATAGATGCGCACCACCAAGCATCACACCCGTCGCAACCGCGACAAACATGGCGCAGCCCAGGATCAGGGAAAAACGCAACGACCAACTGCTCAACCGACCAGCCAGGCGTTGGTCGTAGAGCAGGGCCAATACGCCAGCGGCGGCCAGTATCGACCCGGCTTGAAATGCGCCTCCGGGCGCGTGGGCACCAACCCATAGCAGATATCCGGCAACAACAATCATCAGCGGTGTCAGCATGCGAAACAGTGCCAGCAGTATTGGATTGGAATGATTGCTCGGAGTTTGCTGTGGTGAAGAACGTGAACCCAGCGACCACACCGCGATGACAGCCAATAACAGCACCGCCATTTCCAGCAAGGTGTCATATCCGCGAAAATTCAGCAGTACCGCAGTTACCGGATGATCAACGCCACTGTTGCTCATTTGCATGTTGACCAGCTGCCCGATGCCGGAGGACGGTTGTGCAAGTGAAATGACGGCGAGGCCAAGTATCAGCGCCAGTGATGCAAGCAGCAACAACAGAACAACGGAAGAAATTCTATTCATCCTTTTTTTCCTTTGCGCTGCTCTCCAGTCGGGACAGTGCAGTCAGCAGCAGTGCGCCGCTGAGCCCTGCTCCGATGGCGGCCTCGGCCAGTGCCACATCAGGCGCATCCAGTCGTACCCAGATCAGTGCCAGCAACAGACCAAAGGCAATGAAAGAAACAATGCCTCTGAACAGATCGCGAGAGGACATGCTCTGCCACGCCAGCCAGAGCAGTGTCACTACCAGAAGCGCATCGAAAAAAAACAGCAAGGAATTGCTGGTCATTTTTTTACCTTGTCGCCTGGCGAATCACTGTCAGGGGAATGTGATGCGGCTTGTGCCACCAGCTGGCTGGCGCTGGCCCCTGACAGCATGACCAGCAGCCAGATAAATATCAACAAGCCCACAGTTGATAGCGAATTCGTTTGTAAACAAAGACCGCATACAACAAAACCAAGGCCGACATTGTCAGCCTTGGTTAATGCATGCAAACGTGTGTAGACATCGGGAAAACGCAGCAGCCCCAAGGTGCCGGCGACGAAAAAAAACATGCCGGTGACGATTAACAACATACTTGCTATATCGACAATCATGTTGTCATCCCTCGTCGTTTTCTGGCTGGGAGCCAGCGTGCAGATGTACCAGGGAGCGACGGACAAATGCGATTACTGTGACTGCGGCCAGTAACGCAAAAACCAGTGCGATATTTCGCAATACCGGCTGACTCAATGCCTGTGCGAGCAGCAGCAGGATAGCAACGGCGGTGGTGCCAAACAGTTGCGCTGCCATCATGCGATCTGCCGGGCTGGGGCCGGCTTGTACCCGCCACAAGCCGGCAACCAGTGTCACTAGCAGAATGCAGGCACAGATCAGGTAAAAGAAAGTCATGCGTTAGCGGCTTTTGGTTACCGGGCTGACAAATCCGTCAGGCTTTACTGCCAGTACCGAACAGTTGATGCTCTGAAGAATACTCTCTGCCGTGTTGCCCATGAAAAATCCGGGAATGCCGGTGCGTGCCACCGTTCCCATGACGACCAGATCAATATCCATCTCCTTCACCAGTTTGGGAATAACTTTTTTGGGTACCCCCTTGGGCAAGTGGATTTTTGGTTTAAGGTAAGTCAATGCATCTTCACCCAGATTTCTGATCGAGGTATGGTAAACTTTTTCTACCCATTGGTGGTGACGTTTTTCCTCTTCATCCACGTATCTATTTACTTCTTCCGGCGATATGCTTCCGCGTCCGTGGCGCAGCATGTTTTCTCCGAATACTTCCCATGCATGTACAATATGCAATTCAGCGAATTCAGCCAGCGCCTGTGAACTGGCAAGCTCCATGATTTGCAGGCCAAGAGCATTGCCGGATTCGTTTTCGCCTTCATGGCCAATATCAATGGCCGCGAGAATTTTTTTGATCTTTGTATCCTTTTCAGTTTTCATCAACCAAACCGGAATGGGGCATTTTCTTAGCAGGTGAAAATCTGTTCCACCGAACAGGCGTGTGTTCAGGCCGTCACTGATGTATGCGGGTTTGATGACCAGGTCATAATCTCCCTCCAAAACCCGGTTGACTACTTCAAGGTAAGGTATGCCGGAGGTGATGACGGTGTTGATGTTCAGTTTTTTGCTTGCAAACTCCAGTAATTTATCCAGCTGTTCCTTCCGTTCTTCAGCGAATGCCTGCTGCAGTGTCTGCGCGGTAAATCCGTGGGGAATGGCACTGAGTCCACTGGGAGAGTTGTCGATAACATCGATCACTGTCAGCTTTGCCTGATTGTCCCTGGCGAGGTCGATTGTACGCTCCAGTGCCAGGCCATTGTCGACTTCAGGTTCTGTGACGAACAGGATGTTTTTAAAATGTTTCATGGGCATTTTCCTGATTTGGGTTTTGTTGCATGACGAAATCAATTGCGTAAATTGCGGCAATCCGTGTTTCCAGAGACTTCAGCTCAGAAGTAATGTTGGTTGAACTGTCGAGAACATGAATCCGCAGGCTGTTTCCCTGGAAGCCAGTGCCCAGAGTCCCTGGTAGCAGGCTGATGATGTTGGCAAACAGAATCCGTGGTGCGCCCTCGGGCAAGGACAATGGATAGTCTGTAAATGCCGGATTGACCACGGGCTTTATTGAAAATGCACGACGTGCAACGTCGAATCCTCCGCGTATCGATTCGCGCAGAAAAAAAGGAATGAAAAGAATGGAAGGAATAAGTCGAAGACGGTAAGTGGATGGACTAAAGCGTATGCTGAGATAGCTGGAAATCACGGCCAGCGGGAGGCCGAACCATAGAGAATGAATACTGCCGCTGATAGTCAACCAGATAATCAACAGCAACGAAAATCTAAACATAAAGCTGGATAGCAAATGTGGCGGGCGATCTGATTTTATAGAATGTCGCTCGGGTGAGATTGATGAATCAGGCGTTGGTTTTTCCATGGCTGTCCTCTGTTTCTCTTCTGAGAATCTCTGTCTTCCAATGTCTGTTATGGATTTTTGGACCAGTTGCGTCGTCTAATCCATTTCTCTATCTCCAGAATTCCGAAAAAGAGCACTCCAAGAAGTATAATTTCAAAGCCGTGAGAAAAATCTATAGGGCGGGTATCAAACAGTTTTTCCATGAACGGTGCGTAGGTGAAAATCAGTTGCATCACCACAACGATGATGACGGCGGCTATGACAGCGCGAGTGCCAAACAATCCCTTGATGGTCAGCGATGGTGAGTATATGTAGCGCACGCTGAAAAGGTAGAACACCTCCATTACCACCAATGCATTAACTGCATAGGTGCGAGATTCTTCCAGTGTTGCGCCATGATATTGGGACCAACTGAATATGCCGAAAACACCAGCCGCAAAAAGTATGGAAACCAGCGCAACACGCCACAGAAGGAATCCAGAAAGCAGAGCCTCATTCACCGGACGGGGAGGGCGGCGCATGATGTTCGCTTCACCGGGCTCAAACGCCAGGGCCATGGCGAGAGCTACCGAACTCACCATATTGACCCACAAAAGTTGCAGAGGTGTGATGGGCAGAGTGAAACCAAGCAGTATGGCGGCGATAATGCTCAACGATTCACCGCCGTTTACCGGCAGCAAAAACACGATGGCTTTTTTGAGATTGTCGTAAACCGTACGTCCTTCTTCGACCGCGCGTGCAATGGATGCAAAGTTGTCATCGGTTATCACCATTTCGGACGCCTCTTTGGCGGCCTCGGTGCCTTTTTTTCCCATGGCAATACCAACATCTGCGCGTTTCAGCGCAGGCGCATCGTTGACGCCATCGCCGGTCATGGCGACGATTTCTCCCTGGCTTTGCAGCAGCGTCACCAGTCGCAGTTTGTGCTCCGGGCTGACGCGGGCATATACGTCGACGTGTTTTACTTTTTCCAGCAGCGTGCTTTCGTCCATATGGTCAATATCATGGCCGGTAATCGCTTCGCTGGTGTTTGTCAGATTAAGCTGGGCAGCAATCGAGCGTGCCGTTGTTGCGTGATCTCCGGTAATCATTTTGATACGAATACCAGCGGCCTGACACTGCTGTACTGCACTAATGGCTTCTTCTCTTGGAGGATCATTCAGCCCAAACAGTCCCAGCAGAACAAGGCCGTTTTCGACGTGCTGAAAATCGAGATTACGCATCAAGGGATCAGCAGTCTTGCACGCTATTGCCAGTACGCGTTGACCTTGATGGGCCAATTGTTCAATCTGACCCAGCCAGAAGTGTTGATCAAGTGGAACATCTCCCGACTTTGTGCGTTGGCGGCTACACATGTTTAGCACCCGCTCTGGTGCGCCTTTGAGATAGACAAATCCGTTGCCTTCATGATCATGATGCAGCGTGGCCATGAATTTGTGTTCGGAATCAAAGGGAATCAAATCAGTTCGGGGATATTGACGGATTTCTGTTTCAGGCTGTATGCCGGCCTTGAGGCAGGCAATCAGTAATGCGCCTTCCGTGGGATTGCCGTGCACCTGCCAGTGATTGTTTTCATGTGCCAGGGCAGTATCGTTGCACAGACTGCCGGCACGCAAGGTTTGTATCAGTATCTCGTTTTCATCAACGTCAATACTGTTGCCAGCGCTGGAAAAACTTCCATGAGGTTCATATCCCGCACCACTGACTGCGTAGACATTGCCGTCACAAATCACACTGCACACGGTCATCTCATTGCGTGTCAGTGTGCCGGTTTTATCAGTACAGATGATGCTTACAGAGCCAAGTGTTTCAACTGCTGGCAGGCTGCGGATGATCGCCCTGCGTGTTGCCATGCGTTGTACGCCAATGGCAAGTGTGATGCTGAGGATGGTGGGCAGCCCTTCGGGAATGGCGGCGACTGCCAGGCCAACCACGGTCATGAACATCTCGACGGTGCTGTAGTCCCGCAGACTGATGCCGAAAATAAAAACCAGCGTCGCGAGTAACAGTACTACCAGCGTCAGCCAGCGTGCAAACACGGACATTTTTACCAGCAGCGGTGTGGTCAATGTCTGAACCCGGGAAACCAGTATGCTGATATATCCAATCTGGGTTGATGCACCCGTGGCGATAACCACTCCCATGCCATGGCCATAGCTGACCAGTGTGCCGGAGTAAGCCAGACAAATCCGATCGGCTAGCACCGTGTCCTCGGCAAGCGGCAGTGTTTGTTTTTCTACGGCGATGGATTCGCCGGTCAGTACCGCTTCCTGGATCTGCAGGCTTTTTGTTTTCAGCAAACGAAGATCGGAGGGAACCTTGTCGCCGGCTTGCAGCATAACAATGTCGCCTGGAACCAGTTGATCAGCATCGATGCGGATTTTCCGTGAACCACGTATGACCATCGCCCCAGGCGATAACAGTTGGCGTATCGCGGCCAGTGCGTTTTCCGCCTTGCCTTCCTGAATAAAACCGATGATGGCATTGACTATCACCACAGAAAGAATCACGCCGGTGTCGATCCAATGTCCCAGCGTGGCGGTAATCGATGCCGCCGCCAGCAGAACATAGATCAGCAGATTGTGAAAATGTGACAGGAAACGCAGCAGCGCATTGCGTGGCTTGGTTTCGGGCAGACGGTTTGGCCCATATTGTCTCAGCCGGTTGTCTGCCTGGGCCTCGTCCAGTCCTTCCTCTGTGGTATCCAGCGTGGCAAGCACCTGCTCCACCGGCATGGCATGCCAGTTTGTCTGCTCAGTGACGGGAAAAACACCTTCGCTTGCTGATTTGTCAGTTATCAATGGTCGCTCTCCTGTTTCGCAAAGGGAAGGGAAAGCAGTCTATCTACACCTTCCTTGGCGGCATCGGCATATGGACGAAGCACCAGATCAGCACCGGCTTGTTTTAACAATAGTGCGTCACGATGGTTGTGCGCGGTAACTGCCACTTTTCCTGCAAACGAGTGATGGACCAGGCCCTGCAACAGGGCGAGGTTGACCTGAATTTCCGGCGCGGTACTGATTACCCATTTCACCCGATCCAGCGGAAGCGAACCCAAAAATTCCGGATCTTCGGCATCGCCATAGTGAATAACATAGCCATCTTTCTGCAGTGTGCGTATGGTTTCTGGATCAAAGTCTACTCCTAATACATGGTAGCCACGTTCTTTTAGCAATTGGCTAACGCCTCGCCCATATCGCCCAAGCCCGAGAACGATCATGTCCTCATCGCCTTGGGAGTTACCGTCGTAGGCGGTTTCGCGGTTGGAGTGTTTGCGTTCAAAAATACTCAGCCATGGTGCCAGTTTTTCGTAGAGCACATGAGAGTAGAGAATCATGTAGGTTGAACCGCTGATGGTAATCAGTCCCACCAGGGTGACCAGACCGACAGTCTCAACCTCAACATGCCCCAGACTCAGACCGAGCGCAATCATGATCAGCGAAAATTCACTGATTTGGGCAACGGTCAGTCCCGCCAGAAACGAGGTGCGTTTGCGATAACCCATGACGCCCATGATGATCAGGACGATCAATGGATTGCCGATCAGAACAAACAGCGACAGGATGATTGCCGAGCCAAGCTGGTCGCCAAGTGTTGCTATCTCCAGCCCTGCACCCAGATCAATGAAAAAGAACAGCAACAGAAAATCCCGCAGACCGACCAAACGTGCGCCGATGGTTTCCCTGAAAGGTGTTGAAGCGAGCGAAACACCCGCCAGAAAGGCACCGACTTCCTTGCTGAAACCCAGGGCATCGCCAATGGAGGCCAACAACACCGCCCAGGCAATGGCGAATAACACCAGCAATTCCACAGAGCGCGCCAGATGACGGGTCAGCCAGGGCAATACATAACGCATCAGCAATGCCACCACCACCAGCATAGCGAGGCCTTTGAACAGGACGTACAGCATTTCCACGCCAATCCCGCCAGACTCTGCCGAAGTACCGACTCCCAGTGCGGCGAGACCGATCATTACCAGAACCACGACAATGTCCTGGACAATAAGAAAACCTACGGCAATGCGGCCGTGCAGCGCATCGATTTCTTTTTTGTCCGAGAGCAGTTTGACGATGATGATGGTACTGGAGAAGGTTAATGCCACAGCCACATAGAGGGCGGTTACGGGCGTCATTCCCAGAGCGATGGCGATCAGATACCCGATGACAGAGGTAAAAAAAACCTGACCAAGCCCGGTCGCCAATGCGACCAGTCCCAGGGTGCGGATGATATGCAAATCCAGCTTCAGCCCCACCACAAACAGCAGCAGTGCAATGCCCATTTTTGCCAGCAACTCAACCTGGTCACTGGCACCAACCCATTCGAAGCCACTGGGACCGACCAGAATGCCGGCGGCAATAAATGAAACGATAAGCGGTTGACGAAGCCAGACCCCAATGGCTCCCACGACCGAGGCGACAGCCAGTAACGCGGCTATTTCGTAGAACACACTCTCAAAGGTTGGCATATCGGCCCCAGATTTATCAACTGCAAATAACCGGGTGGAACATGCCCCATCTTGTTGTTTTAAATTATTTGGGGTCAATCATTGTCGTCACTGCACAGCTATTGACCACGTTTTTTGGGGAATTATCCCTTCCACAAAGAATATTCGTGGAGAGTCATGGGGGTAGGCCATACATTAAGCGATGGCAACTGCAACCAAATCAATGCAGGCTGTACCGCAGGCCAAACGGAAATCGACCAATACATCGGTGAATAAGTGGTAGTCATCGGCCCAGCGGATGATCAGTTCTTCTATTGCCATCCTGATCACTTGGGCATGATGTGATTTCATGCTCAAGGTTCAAAACAGAGGAACTTTGAGCAAAGTGGGTGGGGATTTGATTTGCCCTATTTTAGCTTAGTAATCTTCTTCGTTTTTTTATCCCTGCTGTGAGTTTACTACGGAGGGGGGAGATAGCGGGGGGATTGTTATGGAAATAAAGATTCCGGTGGTATTAGTGGGTCTTGTTATCCGGATATTCGGGGTCAGAGTAAAAACTCATTTGGCGAGTGGTAGCACTTTGGTGGCACCGAATAAAAAAGCCTAGCAGGGTTGCCTGCTAGGCTTTTTGAATATGGCTCCTCGAACTGGACTCGAACCAGTGACCCAATGATTAACAGTCATTTGCTCTACCGACTGAGCTATCGAGGAATCGTTGGTGACGCGTATAATAGGGATACGCTCCCGTTACGTCAACACCTTTGTTAAGTTTTTAATTTGTTTGATTATTTGTTAAGCGCCTCAGCGATTCGGTCCAGTGCTTTGTCCAGATTGGTCAGCGAGGTAGCGAACGACAGGCGCATGAAACCGGGGGCACCAAACGCAGAACCGGGCACCAAGGCGACGCCGGCGTGTTCCAGCAGCCATTCGCCCAGTTCGATGTCGTTGTTGATGCCGTCAAGGCGCTCAATCACCTGGCTGAAATCCGGCAGCAGATAGAACGCGCCCTGCGCATCGTTGCAGGTGACATTGGGCAGTTGGTTTAGGCGTGCATGCACATGATGATGGCGCGCTTCGAACGCCGTGAGCATTTCCTGAATGCATTCCTGACTTTGCTCCAGTGCCACCTGTGCTGCCACCTGGGCAATCGAGGTGGGGTTGGAGGTGCTTTGCGACTGGATGGTGGTCATCGCTTCGATGATCCACGCGGGGCCAGCGGCATAGCCGATGCGCCAGCCGGTCATGGAGTAGGCTTTGGATACGCCGTTGAGGACGATGGTGTGATCGTACAGTTCGGGTGTTTCGGTCAGGATGTTGCGGCAAGGCTCGCCTTTCCAGACGATGGCTTCGTAGATGTCATCCGAGACCACCAGAATGTCGGGATACTTGCGCAGCACTTCGCCCAGGGCTTTCAGTTCGCTGATGGTGTACACTGCACCGGTCGGATTGGACGGGCTGTTGATGATCACCATGCGGGTTTTGTCAGTGATCGCGGCTTGCAGTTGCTGGGCAGTGATCTTGAAGCCCTGCGAGGCCGGGCCGTCGACGATGACGGCTTTGGCACCGGTCATCTCCACCATGGGCGGGTAAGACACCCAGTAGGGCGCGGGAACGATGACTTCGTCGCCTTCGTCCAGCAGGGCCTGGCACAGGTTGTAAAAGCTGTGCTTGCCACCGCAGGAAACCAGGATCTGCTTGGGCGTATAGGTTAAGCCATTGTCACGCTTGAACTTTGTGATGATGGCTTGCTTGAGCTGAGGCGTACCGTCAACATTGGTGTACTTGGTGAATCCCTTGTTGATGGCGTCAATCGCTGCCGCCTTGATGTGGGCGGGGGTGTCAAAGTCGGGTTCACCGGCGCCCAAGCCAATAATGTCTTTGCCTGCTGCGCGCAGGGCGGCAGCTCGGGCAGTGACTGCCAGAGTGGGTGATGGCTTCAGTTGTCGGGCACGATGCGAAAGCGTCTGTTTCAAGGGATTCCTCGTTAAATCGTTCTGGCTATAAATCAGATGCGCTAATATACTCGATTGTTTGTGTGCAAAAAACCAGATGAGCAAAATTTTCGACCTCCAGTCTCCATTTAAACCATCCGGAGATCAGCCGACCGCCATTGCCCAACTGAAACAGGGGCTTCAAAATGGCGAGGCCTATCAAACCCTGCTGGGAGTGACCGGCTCGGGCAAGACCTTTACCGTTGCCAATTTGATCCAGGACCTGCAGCGTCCGGCGTTGATTTTGGCGCCCAACAAGACCCTGGCTGCCCAACTATATGGTGAGATGAAGGATTTTTTTCCGTTCAACTCCGTCGAATACTTCGTTTCCTATTACGACTATTACCAGCCCGAGGCCTATGTGCCGGCTTCTGATACCTTTATCGAGAAGGATGCGGCGGTAAACGACCATATTGAGCAAATGCGACTTTCGGCGACCAAGGCGTTGCTGGAGCGCCGCGATACCATCGTGGTGGCGACGGTGTCCGCGATTTACGGCTTGGGTGACCCGCAGTCCTACCTGAGCATGATGTTGCACGTGTCGCGCGGCGAGCGCATTGATCAGCGCACCATTTTGCGACGCTTGGCGGAATTGCAGTACAAACGCAACGATGTGGAGCTATTTCGCGGCACGTTCCGTGTTCGTGGTGAGGTGATCGATATTCATCCGGCGGAATCGGACAGCGAGGCAGTGCGCATTGAGCTGTTCGACGATGAAGTTGAATCCCTGGCCTATTTTGATCCCCTGACCGGCGAGATTTTGCGCCGCGTACCGCGTTTGACCATTTATCCCTCCACCCATTACGTGACTCCGCGCCAGACCATTCTGGATGCGATCGAGTACATCAAAGAAGAACTGAAAGACCGTCTGGCGCAGTTGCGTGACCTGAATAAATTGGTGGAAGTGCAGCGCCTGGAGCAGCGGGTGCGCATGGATATCGAAATGATGCAGGAGCTGGGTTACTGCAACGGCATCGAAAACTATTCGCGTTATTTATCGGGGCGAGGGCCAGGTGAGCCGCCGCCAACACTGATGGATTACCTGCCCAAAGACGGCTTGCTGTTCATCGATGAAAGCCACGTGACCGTGCCGCAGGTGGGGGCGATGTACAAGGGCGATCGTTCGCGCAAGGAAACGCTGGTGGAGTACGGTTTCCGCCTGCCTTCGGCGCTGGATAATCGCCCGCTGCGATTTAATGAATTTGAAGACCTGATGCCGCAGACGGTGTTCGTTTCAGCCACGCCGGGGACGTATGAGCAGGAGCACGCCAGCTCGGTGGTAGAACAGGTGGTGCGCCCCACCGGTCTGGTAGACCCGGAAATCGAAATCCGTCCGGTGGCAACCCAGGTGGATGATTTACTGTCGGAAATTCACAAATGTACCGACGTTGGAGAGCGTGTGCTGGCGACGACCTTGACCAAGCGCATGGCAGAAAACCTGACCGATTATCTGATGGAGCACGGCGTGCGTGTGCGTTACCTGCACTCGGACATCGACACGGTAGAGCGGGTGGAAATTATTCGCGATTTGCGGCTGGGTGAGTTCGATGTACTGGTTGGGATCAACCTGTTGCGTGAAGGTCTGGATATTCCCGAGGTGTCGCTGGTGGCGATACTGGACGCGGACAAAGAGGGCTTTTTACGCTCTGAGCGCTCACTGATCCAGACCATTGGTCGCGCAGCGCGTAACGTCAATGGTCGGGTCATCATGTATGCCGATCGCATTACCAATTCCATGCGCAAGGCCATTGATGAAACCGATCGTCGTCGCGCCAAGCAGCGGACGTATAACGAACAGCATGGCATTACCCCGGTGGGGGTGAAAAAAGCCATCAAGGATGTGATGGAGGCAGGCTTTGGTTCGCAGCGCAGTGCGCGCGAATATGCGCGCGTGGCTGAAGAAGCGGCAACGTACGAGCGTCTGTCCGGCGCGGCGCTGGAAAAAGAAATCAAACGACTGGAAAGTCAGATGCGTGAGCATGCCAAAAATCTGGAGTTTGAGGACGCTGCACGGATTCGTGACCAGCTTAGGCAGTTGCAGGAAAAAAATCTGGGCATTGGTCTGGAGTAAAAAACCAGCAAACGCGTCAAATTCTCTAAAATTTGGTTGTGTAAACCAGATGTTATGGTAATATTTCGGCCTCTTTAGGCGCGTAGCTCAGTTGGTTAGAGCACCACCTTGACATGGTGGGGGTCGTTGGTTCGAGTCCGATCGCGCCTACCATATTCGAAAAGGCATCGCCCGTGGGCGGTGCCTTATTTGTTTCAAGCGGTCTATCGTAGGGATCGCCACTGAAAAGGAGTTATTCATGCCCGTTATTACCCTTCCCGACGGTTCCAAGCGTTCCTTTGATGCCCCCGTCACCATTCACGATGTCGCAGCCAACATTGGCCCCGGTTTGGCCAAGGCCGCCCTGGCTGGCAAAATCGACGGTAAATTGCTGGATACCTCGCACCTGATTGAGACCGACGTTGCGCTGGCAATTATTACCGAGCGTGATGAGGAAGGTCTGGAAGTCATTCGCCACTCCAGTGCGCACTTGCTGGCGCAGGCTGTAAAGCAACTGTATCCCAAGGCGCAGGTCACCATCGGTCCAGTGATCGACAACGGTTTCTACTACGACTTTTCTTATGCCGCCGGCTTCTCGCCAGATGATTTGGCGAAAATCGAAAAACGCATGGAAGAACTGGTCAAGGCAGACACGCCAATCCAGCGCAAGCTGATGCCGCGCGACGAGGCCATCGCTTTCTTCCTTAATATGGGCGAAAAATACAAGGCCGAGATCATTCGTGACCTGCCTGAGAGCGAAGCCATTTCCCTGTACGAACAGGGCGACTTTATTGATCTGTGCCGTGGTCCTCACGTGCCCAGTACCGGCCGCCTGAAGGCGATCAAGCTGATGAAAGTGGCAGGCGCCTACTGGCGTGGTAATGCCAAAAACGAAATGCTGCAGCGCATTTACGGTACCGCCTGGTCCAATGCCAAGGATCTGAAAGCCTATCTGCATCGCCTCGAAGAGGCGGAAAAGCGTGACCACCGCCGCTTGGGCAAGCAGCTAGGCCTGTTTCATTCCCAGGAAGATGCGCCTGGCATGGTGTTCTGGCATGACAAGGGCTGGTCTATTTACCAGCAGGTGGAGCAGTACGTGCGCCACACCCTGCGTATGCATGGCTATAAGGAAGTTCGTACTCCACAAGTGGTCGATCGTTCCCTGTGGGAGAAGTCCGGTCACTGGGATAAGTTCAAGGACATGATGTTTACCACTCATTCCGAAAATCGGGACTATGCGGTCAAGCCCATGAATTGCCCATGCCACATCCAGATTTTCAATCAGGGTCTGAAAAGCTACCGTGAACTGCCGTTGCGTATGGCAGAATTTGGTTCCTGTCACCGTAACGAGCCCTCCGGTACCCTGCATGGTTTGATGCGGGTGCGTGGCTTTACCCAGGATGACGCCCATATTTTCTGTACTGAGGACCAGATTCAGTCCGAGGTGTCAGAATTTATCGATTTGCTATATAAGGTGTATGCGGATTTTGGTTTTAACGAAGTTATTATCAAGCTGTCTACGCGCCCTGCGGTGCGTGTTGGTTCGGACGATGTTTGGGATAAGGCCGAGCATGCGCTGGAAACTGCCTTGAATAACAAGGGGTTGCCATGGGATCTGCAGCCCGGCGAGGGCGCATTCTATGGTCCGAAGATCGAATTTTCGCTGAAAGACTGCATTGGTCGCGTCTGGCAGTGCGGCACCATTCAGGTGGACTTCAATATGCCGGGTCGTCTGGGAGCGGAATATGTGGCCGAAGATGGTAGTCGCAAGACACCGGTTATGCTGCATCGCGCCATTCTGGGCTCGCTTGAGCGTTTTATTGGTATTTTGATTGAAAACTACGCTGGCGCTATGCCCGTCTGGCTGGCGCCAGAGCAGGTGGTGATCATGAATATCACCGATGCGCAGGCCGATTTTGTCCGTGAAGTTGAAGAAACCTTGAAAAAACAGGGCTTCCGGGTTAAAGCCGACTTGAGAAATGAGAAAATAGGCTTTAAAATCCGCGAGCACACATTACAGCGTGTGCCGTACTTATTGGTGGTCGGTGACAGAGAGGTTGCTGACCAGTCTGTGGCCGTGCGGGCCCTGGGCGGCCAAGAGCTGGGTTCGATGTCGGTTTCGGCGTTCGCCCAGTTGTTGACTGAGCAGGTGGCGACGCGCGGTCGTATTGTTTCGGAGGAATAACTCATCGCTGCCAGGAAAGACAAAAGCGTTCGCTTGAACGAAGAAATCACATCTCCCCGTGTCCGTTTGATCGTAGACGGTTCAGAGGGGCTCAAAGATGTGGTGACCATCAAGGAAGCGCTGGCCATTGCTGAAGAAGCTGGATTGGATTTGGTCGAAATTGCAGCTCAGGCTGATCCGCCTGTGTGCAAGGTAATGGACTATGGCAAATTCCTGTTTGAAGAGCAAAAGCGTCAACAGGTAGCGAAAAAGAAACAAAAACAGACTCAGATTAAGGAAATTAAGTTTCGTCCAGGAACGGACATTGGCGACTATCAGGTAAAACTACGCAACCTGATTCGCTTTTTGAGTGATGGGGATAAGGCCAAGGTAACCTTGCGGTTCCGTGGTCGGGAGTTAGCTCACCAGGAGCTTGGTCGTGATCTGCTGCAACGAATTCAAACCGATCTGGATGAATTCGGCACGGTAGAGCAATTTCCAAAAATGGAAGGCCGGCAAATGGTGATGGTATTCGCCCCCAAAAGGAAAAAATAGTAGTTAATTAATTACCCCACAAATGCGGAGTAGAGAGTAATGCCTAAAATTAAATCTAAAAGCAGTGCCCTGAAGCGCTTCAAACGCGCAGGTTCAGGTCACTTCAAGCGTAAACAGTCGCATCGTAGACACATCTTGACGAAGAAAAGCACCAAGCGTAAGCGTCAATTGCGTACACCCGAAGCCGTGCACGAAACCAATGTAGCCGGCGTAAAACGCATGCTGCCATACGCATAAGCCGTCAAGAGAGGATACCGAGATGCCAAGAGTTAAACGTGGCGTAGAAGCACGCCGTCGTCATAAAAAAGTGCTAAAAGCTGCCAAAGGCTATTATGGTGCACGTAGTCGTGTATACCGCGTAGCCAAGCAGGCCGTAACTAAAGCTGGTCAGTATGCATACCGCGACCGTAAACAGCGTAAGCGTCAATTCCGCGCTCTGTGGATTGCGCGTATCAACGCCGGTGCACGTTCTAACGGTCTGTCGTACAGCCGCATGATCAATGGCTTGAAGAAGTCCAATGTCGCCATCGACCGTAAGGTTCTGGCTGACATCGCGGTATTTGACAAGGCTGGCTTTAGCAAGCTGGCCGAAACTGCCAAGTCTGCTTTGGCGTAAGGCGTTTACGTCTACCCAAGCCACTGGCAGGTGCCGTGTCAAAAGGGGAAAGGCTAACGCCTTTCCCCTTTTTTGTTGCAATCCGCATGCTTTTGCAGGGCAAGCGTGATAATTTACAGCTCTAAACTCTAACGTATTGACTGACATGGAAAAAGAACTGGAAAGCCTCGTCAACGAAGCGAGCACCAAAATCGCCGCACTGGACAATCTGAATGATCTGGATCAGGTGCGCGTTCATTATTTGGGAAAAAAGGGTGTGCTCACTGAGCAGCTCAAAGGGCTGAAAGATGTTTCGGCCGAAGATCGTCCCAAAATGGGGCAGTTGGTGAATGTTGCCAAAGAAAAAGTTCAGGCAGCGCTGGAATCGCGCAAGGCGGAATTGAAGGCGGCGGAACTGGCGAGAAAACTGTCCAGTGAATCCATTGATGTGACCCTGCCGGGACGCGGTCAGGCGTCGGGCGGCTTGCATCCGGTGACGCGCACGTTGCAGCGCATCGAAGCATTTTTCCAGTCCATGGGATTTGAAGTGGCGTCTGGCCCTGAAATTGAAGACGACTACCACAATTTTGAGGCGCTCAACATCCCCGAGAGCCACCCTGCGCGCGCCATGCAGGACACTTTCTATTTTGACAGCAACCGTTTGCTGCGCACGCAAACGTCTTCCGTGCAGATTCGCGTGATGGAACAGGGCAAGGCGCCGTTCCGCATTATTTCCCCTGGTCGTGTTTACCGCTGCGATTTCGATTTGACCCACACACCGATGTTCCATCAGGTCGAGGGATTGTTGGTTGACGAGAAAGTCAGTTTCGCCGACCTCAAAGGTACTCTGACCAGTTTTATGAGTCAGTTTTTCGAAGTCGACGACCTGAAGCTGCGTTTCCGTCCGTCCTATTTCCCGTTCACCGAGCCGTCAGCGGAGTTTGATATTCGCTGCGTTATTTGCGGTGGTGACGGTTGCCGGGTGTGCAAGCAGAGCGGCTGGTTGGAAGTCGGTGGTTGCGGCATGGTGCATCCTCAAGTGTTGGCCAATGTGGGCGTGGACACGGAAAAATACCTTGGTTATGCCTTCGGCATTGGCGTCGATCGACTGGCCATGCTGCGCTACGGTATTAACGATTTACGACTGATGTTTGAAAGCGATTTGCGCTTCCTCAAGCAGTTCAACTAATTCAGACGGTTTGGGTTCATGAAATTTAGCGAACAGTGGTTACGTGAGTGGGTAAATCCCGCAATTGATAGCGATGCGTTGGCAGCTCAGCTGACCATGGCGGGCCTGGAAGTGGACGGCGTGGAGCCGGCGGCGGCCCAGTTCAGTGGTGTTGTGGTGGGGGAAGTTGTTTCCCTGGAAAAGCACCCAGAGGCGGACAAACTGAACGTTTGTCAGGTGAATGTCGGCGAAGCAGAAAATCTCACCATCGTTTGTGGTGCGGCCAATGTGCATCAAGGTGCGCGCGTACCCTGCGCCAAGATCGGTGCGGTTTTGCCTGGCGATTTCAAAATCAAGCAGGCCAAACTGCGTGGTCAGCCGTCATTTGGCATGCTGTGTTCGGCCAAAGAGCTTGGCCTGGCGGATACCTCGGATGGTCTGTTGCTGTTGCCGGCGGATGCACCGATCGGTATGGATTTTCGTCAGTGGCTGCAGCTGGACGACAACATCATCGAAGTGGATTTTACCCCCAATCGTGGCGATTGTTTGAGTATTGCCGGTATGGCCCGCGAAGTGGGCGTACTTAATCAGGTTGTCGTTAATGTGCCTGCAGTCGCACCTGTGGCTCCGGCCATTGACGACACTTTTGGCGTTGAGTTGCAAGCACCGGCGGATTGCCCCGTTTATCTGGGGCGTGTTGTCCGTGGCGTGAATGCCGCAGTGAAAACGCCGATGTGGATGCAGGAGCGCCTGCGTCGCGGCGGCCAGCGCAGCATCAGTTTCCTGGTGGATGTAACCAATTTTGTGCTGCTGGAGCTGGGACAGCCCATGCACGCGTTCGATCTGGATAAGTTGAGTGGCAAAATCGTGGTGCGTCGCGCCAGCGAGGGCGAAAAAGCCAAGTTGCTGGACGATTCCGAAATTACTCTGAGCAGTAACGAGTTGGTGATTGCCGATGCCAAGGGTGTCGTGGCGTTTGCTGGCGTGATGGGAGGTCAGGACAGTTCGGTTTCTGATGACACGCATAACCTGTTTTTGGAATGCGCGTTTTTCTCGCCCGACAGTATTCGTGGCAAGGCCCGTAAATTCGGCATGCAGACTGATTCGTCCTATCGGTTTGAGCGTGGCGTGGACTTTGGTCTGCAGAAACGCGCAATGGAGCGGGCGACGCAACTGATTTTGGACATCGCCGGTGGTCAGGCCGGTCCGGTGGTGGAGCGTCGCAGTGCCGAGCATTTGCCCGTGCGTGCGCCGATATCCCTGCGCTGCGAGCGCCTAAAGCGGGTGCTGGGTATTTCCTTGGCTGATGCTACTGTTGCTGACTACCTGGATCGTTTGGGAATGGGTGTGCAGGCAACTGCTGGTGGCTGGACGGTAACGCCGCCGTCGTATCGTTTTGATATTGCGATTGAAGCAGACCTGATCGAAGAAGTTGGCCGCATTTACGGTTACAACAACATTCCAACCCATACTGCCGTAGCTGCGCTGCAAATGCCGCCGCAGCCGGAAGGCAAGGTGACGTTGAACCGCTTGCGCCAGCTGATGGTGGCGCGGGGTTATAACGAAACGATTTCCTATAGTTTCGTCGATGAAACCATTCAGGCCAAACTTGACCCGCAACTGACGCCGCTGAAATTGGCCAATCCCATTTCTTCAGAAATGGCGGTGATGCGTACTACATTGTGGTCTAGTCTTATTCCTGCGGTGGAGCACAACCTGGCACACCAGCAAAACCGTGTACGCTTGTTTGAAACCGGTATGCGTTACCTGCCACAGGCAGACGGCAGCGTCGTGCAGCAGCCGATGATTGCCGGTGTGGCATTTGGCAGTCGTTACCCTGATCAATGGGGTGGGAAACCGCAGTCCCTGGATTTTTATGATATAAAATCAGATGTTGAAGCAATATTGTCATTGACTCATGAAGCTTCGGCTTTTATCTTTAAGAGTGCTCAACATTTCGCCTTGCACCCAGGTCAGAGCGCAGTGATTGAACGTGCCGGTCGTCAGGCCGGGTGGATTGGCGTTCTTCATCCCAATCATCAACAAACGTTGGGATTACCTGGTGGAATTGTGTTGTTTGAATTGGTGCTGGAAGAAATTTGTGGCGGCAAGGTGCCCGGGTTCCGGTCGATTTCCAAGTTCCCTTCACTGCGGCGTGATTTGGCAGTGATTGTGGACGAAGTCGTATCTGCCGAGCAAATAGCTAAAGCAATACAACAAGTTGACGATAAGACACTGAAAGAGTGGGTTATTTTCGATGTCTACCGGGGAGCGGGAGTGCCAGAGGGTAAGAAAAGCCTTGCAATCGCTTTTACCATTCAGGATGATGAACAAACCCTTATAGACTCCAGGGTAGATGCGCTTATAACGACATTACTAAAACAATTAAAAACTGTTGGTGCAACATTGAGAGAGTAGTCTATGGCGTCATTAACAAAGGCGGATATGGCTGAGCGTCTGTTTGAGGAGTTAGGTCTTAACAAACGCGAGGCGAAAGAGCTGGTAGACCTGTTTTTTGAAGAAGTACGCAATTCGTTGGAAAGTGGTGTGAGCGTCAAACTTTCTGGGTTTGGCAACTTCACCTTAAGAGATAAAAATCAGCGGCCGGGACGCAACCCCAAAACAGGGGAAGAAATCCCAATTACTGCACGCCGCGTTGTGACCTTTAGACCAGGTCAAAAATTGAAAGCCCGAGTTGAAGCCTATGCAGGAAGCGAGCAAAACCCAACATCTTCCGGAGATACCGACTAAGCGCTACTTCGCCATTGGCGAAGTAGCTGAACTTTGTGGTGTCAAACCGCATGTGTTGCGCTATTGGGAGCAAGAGTTCCCCCAATTAAAGCCCGTGAAGCGCCGCGGCAATCGTCGTTATTATCAGCAACATGATGTGCTGATGGTTCGGCAGATTCGTGAGTTGCTGTATGACCGTGGATTTACGATCAATGGTGCTCGTCAGCAGTTGAGTAGCAAAGTCGCGGTGAAGGAGTCTGTGGTGCCTGTGGAACCCTCGGGCGTGAATGCGCAGGATAAGAGATTGACCGCGCAACTTCTTACCGAACTGGAAGATGTTTTGAACTTGCTCGAATCTTCACCAGAAGTTTAGAAAAAATCGAATAAGATATTCACTCTACGGGCTTTTTCCGTTAGAATGCGCGCAATTCTTGAGTTCGCTCAGGTTTATAGATTCCGTCGGGACGTGGCGCAGCTTGGTAGCGCACTTGCATGGGGTGCAAGGGGTCGGAGGTTCAAATCCTCTCGTCCCGACCAATTTTCCTTTCCTTCGCTTTTCTCTTTTTCTCAAGTCTTATCGTTTAATTGGTTGCTTTTTGGTTGGGTAGCTGGCGATTTCGCCACTTTGCCGGGAAAGTACTCTTGGTGCATTCCTGATCAGAAGTAACTCTTAATTATCAATTCCTGTAAGTCTATTTGCGGCTATTTCTGACTTTTAGCTAAATTTGGCTCAATTTTTTTCAAATCCAACCGTTTTACTAGCGAAATATTCAGTACATTTCTGAGGGGAGGTCTGTTTATGCGCATGACAGTTGGTCGAAAATTGAGCCTGGTGAATGCTCTGATGTTTGCCGTGCTGCTGCTGGCTGGCATTAGCGGAATTTGGGGAATTAAAAATTTGTCAGAGAATCTGGCATTTATTTCCGGTCCTGCCTGGGATGCAGCCGATGGTGCGATGGAGACAGTGATTACCCTTCAGGAAGAAATGATCCTGATGGAGGAGGCCATTGATGAAAATAAGCCTATCACCATACCTCAAGAAATAAAGGACGCGCGTGACGAGGCCATTGGTCGTATGTGGGGTAGTGGCTTGATGAAGTCGGAATTGAAGGCGCCGTTTGATGAGGCTCTTTCACAGTACAAAAAATCAAGAAACGTAATTTTAAAAGCTGCTGAAAATCATGCGGTCACCGACGAGATGGTCGTGCAATATAAGTCCAACGTTGACGTTTTGTTGAATCAATTGGAGGCGCTGGAGAAAAATGGTGATGGTGCGGTGGAGGGGATGACGGAAGCCATTGAGCGGGTGGAATCGCTGAGCTACAGCGCAATGTTTGGTGCGTTGTTGCTGGGTGTGGTGATTGTGATGTTTTCCATGTTCTATACCCGTCGCGCCGTGGTAGATCCGATAAAAAATCTGGCAGATAGATTGGAAGATGTTGCCAGTGGGAATGGCGATTTAACCTTGAAACTGGAAGAAAAGGGCGATGACGAGCTGACGGATGTGGCGCGGCGATTTAATCGATTTTTAGGGAAATTGCGTGGCATGATGGAGCAGATAAAGGGTTCGGTTGCCACGATCGAAAGTGGGGCAGCGGATTTCTCTGTAATTACTGATGAGTTAAAAAACAATGCGATGCGCCAACAGCAGGAAACGCAAACCATCGCGGCAGCGGTGAATGAAATGGCTGCCAGCATTCGCGAAGTAGCGGAAAACGCCAATGCCGCATCCGCTGCGGCGGATACCGCAGACAAAGAAGCGATTAACGGCCGGCAGGTGGTGAAGAGCTCAGTGAATGCAGTGGAGGGCTTGGCGGCGGAGGTCGCACGCTCCGCAACGGTGCTTAGTGAATTGGATGCGCACAGTCAGCGAATTGAATCGGTGCTGGATGTGATTAAAACGATTGCAGAGCAAACCAATTTGCTGGCATTGAATGCTGCGATTGAAGCAGCGCGCGCTGGCGAACAGGGACGTGGATTTGCAGTGGTGGCCGATGAAGTGCGGACCTTGGCAAGCAGGACTCAGGAGTCTACCCAGGAAATACAAGTGATGATTGCGGCGCTGCAAGCGTCGTCCAAGCAGGCTGTATCTTCCATGCATGATGGCAATGAGCGGGCGCGTCAAGCGATGGAAGAAGTGAGTAAGGCCAATGATGCACTGGAGTCGATCGCGTCCTGTATTCAGGATATCGTGGGCCGCAATGTGCAAATAGCGGCTGCGGCAGAAGAGCAAAGTTCGGTCGCGGATGAAATCAATCGCAACGTAGAGAATATTAGCGTGGTCAGTTCTGAAACCGGCAGGCATGCGGAAAATACTGCCAACGGCAGTGCAGAACTCAATCAGATGGCCAAGAGTATCTCAGGATTGGTGGCCCAGTTCCGCACCTAGTTGTGCTGATCAGAAACGATAATAAATTTAGACTTGATCTGGTGGTTGCTCTGTATAAAATTCGGCAGCCGCCTGATCAGGTTCCTCGTGAAAAAGTAGATATCTCTCTGAAACACCAATTGTCGATTCATATGAAGTGCGATTGATTTTATCCCAATAATATCAACGCAACCCCTGCGACCATAATACTGGCTGAGGCCAGATTTCGTCCTAATCCTTGTTCATGCAGCAGCCAAGCGCCCAGCACAATGCCAAAAAGCAGGCTGAGTCGTTTGACCGCGATCATGTAGGCCGCCTCAATCTGTGCAATGGCAACAAAATGCGTGACCACCATCAGCGCCATTAGGCCGCCGATGATCAAATGCCAGCGCAGATTGCGACTTAAAACGCTCAGGCTGCTTGGTTGTTTGATCATCACCAGCAGTACAGATGCACCGCCAATCACTACGAAGTAAAACGCGCCAAATCCATCCGGGTTGGTGTAGTTCATGGCCGCTTTGCTGAAGACGGAGGTTAGGCTGTAAATGAATGCGACCAACAGCATGCGTCGTGACGCTTGTTGATAAAAGATGGCGCGCAGTGGTTCGAGCAGGTTCAGATCGCCGTTGGCGCGTAGCCGATGCAGATTCAGCAAATATGAACCCATGACCACCAACAAAATGCCCATGCTGCCAAGGAGAGAAGCCTCTTCGCCCAGGAACAGCCAGCCAGTCAAGATGTTGAAAACTGGTGTGAAGGACAGGTAGGGCAGGGTCTGGTGCAAAGGAGCGTTGCTGATGGCCTGCATGTAGATCAGCATGGCGATCAGTTCCAGGGGGATGGTGAGCGCCATCCAGCCCCAAAACGCCGCAGGCTGATCCATGAGTGATACAGGGTGGGCCATTAGCCAGGGAATAAGTAACAGGCCGGGAATTGTGAACCGCACCAGCAGCAGTTGGTAGGGACTGTAACCTGGCAAATATTTTTTGCTCAGTGCGTCAGCCAGGGCCAGGCTCAGGGCGCACAGCAGCGAAAGTGAAAACCAATCCATGCGAATCTGAGTGGGAAATAACCAATTGAAAAGGCTGAAAAGAACCCGGTAGGGTGGTTTGTGGCACAGGGGTAGTTTATCACCAATCCCAACGATTGGGGTCTGGATGGGGAAAACTTGCCTGACTGGTGTCCAAAACAGATAAAGCCCCGGCAGACGGGGCTTTATCCTTAAAACTCAATTACTTAGGTCTTACTGTGGCTGGACTTGAGCAGCCTGAGGACCTTTAGGGCCGTTTTCTACTTGGTAGCTAACAGTCTGGCCTTCACGCAGAGTCTTGAAGCCATCGCCAACGATAGCGCGGAAGTGAACGAATACGTCATCACCACCTTCTTTAGGAGTGA
Organism: Gammaproteobacteria bacterium; assembly: GCA_029884425.1. Taxonomy (NCBI): domain Bacteria; kingdom Pseudomonadati; phylum Pseudomonadota; class Gammaproteobacteria; species Gammaproteobacteria bacterium. The sequence goes on along the minus strand of JAOUHV010000014.1, from coordinate 28,280 downwards.
TAAAACCAAAACCTTTTGCCTCGTTGAACCATTTTACGGTACCGATGTTCATTTTTTACCTCGAAACACAATTTAACAGAATAGGTGCGTGCAGTTGACGCAATGACGATTCAGAGAGGTAACGCGAGGTGTGTCTAAGAAAGCCGCTTGAGCCAATGCAAGCAAAGTGACTATACTCCTTTCCTTTGCCGAATACCAGCACAAGTTGTGGAAAAAGTGACGCTTGGAGCATGTATTTTTGTTTATTTGTCCGTAGGTTACATTTCTTAGTCGAAACTTAACAAAAAATGGTCACAGGATCGACAACTTCCTAATCAAAAATGTAACGGTATCCCATATTCACGTAGTAGTTTTTGTATTCGTAATTGCCCACAGTATCTTTGCGTTCACTCCATTCCGGCACGATCTCCATGTCCATACTAAAGCTGCGGCTGGCTAGATACTCGGTTCGAAATCCTGGAACAACACGAAGTTCGGACTGCTGACTATTACCGCTATAGCGGCGGTTGTCGACGATGATGCTGGGATTGAGTGACCATTTTTCCGAGGCATAAAAGCGACTGTTGAGCAGTAATTGTTGTTGTGTGCTGTTGGCCGTGTCGGCATAGCGCAGACCAACAATATTGACATCGCGTTTGCCAAACCATTCGCTAATGGTTAGTCGTGTCGAAAAATAATATTCCATCGGATTCGATGAGCCTGACATGGCTGGCATGCTAGGCGAGGTTTCCAACTTGCTGGCGGTTATGTCGGTATCCAACTGATACATGCTGTTGAATTTATAAGTCATCGATGCCATCGACAAATAATATTTCGGGCTGTTGTTTAGCGCCATTTGCTGAATGGCTTCGGGACTGTTCGATTTGTGCAGCTCGGTCAATGTGGTGACCTGCTGACCAAATAGGGCATTGCGCGTGGTCACTGTGGGTGTGTGACGGACATCGAGGAACGCATTAAATATGATGCTCTCGCTGGCGGTCACACTGGCTTGGGTGCTGAAAATATTTAATGTTTCAAAATGCGTGTCATAGTCGACGAAGGTGTACAGATTGTGTTTTGGGTGAATATAGCGCAGTTCACCACCCGTAGCTTCACGATCAAGATAAGACTCCGACATTTGTCGGATAGCATAGATGTTGGCAAGCCAGTACTCATGCCACGGACCTGTTTCCAGCGTTACACCGTAAAACTCACGGCTGTCATCAATAAAAATATTTTTTGAGCGGTCCACGGGATAACCCGCAGTTACGTTGAAAATTAAACTGTTATTGATGTGATAGCCGAGATGAACACCATCGAAACGGCCCATGATGCCACCGCTTTTGGGGCGCTGTCGGCCAATGCGACTGTAAAAGCCCGAGCCGCGGCTATTGATTTCGGCATAAAGATAATTGAGCGTCTGGTAATTGTTGCTGCTATCGTCGATATTGGTATTTTCACTGCCTGTGAAGCGCGTTTTTAAATCAAGATTACCTATTTTTCCACGACCATTGAGATCCAGATTGCTGGACAACAAATTCAAATTGACGATGTCCTTGTTGTCTTCGTCCAGGCTGCCATTACGACGGAAATATTGCGACCATGAACCATAATTGTTCCAGGTTGATGAGCCGGCTTTTTCTTTGGGCTTGTCCAGCTTTTCCTTGTCTTTCCAGGTTGCGGTCACAATGCCGGCCAAGCGCTGACGAATCCGCTCGGATGCGGCCGAGTCGGGATAGAGTTGCAAGAAATACTCATATGCTCGCTTTGCATCAGCCTGTTTGCCGGCACGTTCGTAGGCTAACCCCAATGACTCAATCGCGTCCTGACGCAGAACGTGATCGGGCATTTCCGCAAGTTGTCGATAAAGTTTGATGGCCATCATGTACTGATGTGCGGTCATGGCCTGACGTGCATCTTCCATGATTTTCAGTAATTGTTCATCAGTGACACTGGTGGTGTTGTTGATCTCGGCGGCATGTGCAGCGGAATATCCTGTCATTAGGGCGAATACAAAGAGTGAGGTGGTAATTTTCATTGTTTGACAGTGACCTGCTTGAACGATTCTGTGTTGTGGCATTGATTGCACTGGCTGCCAAATCGACCGTTATGTTCGTCGTCTGCACGGTGACAGGCGACGCAGCTCCCCGACTGTTCTATTTTTTTGTCAGTCGCTGTTTTGTGGCATTGCGAGCAATGCAGCTTTTTGTGCCTGCCGGTAAGTTTGAATTTACTTTGTTTGTCATGATCGAACTGCCAAAAACGCCAGCTGTTTGGGTTGTGGCAAAGTGCACACTGGTGCGTTAGCGTTTCTTTGTGTGTGTCGTCGGCTTTGTGGCAGCTGTAACAAGCACTGCTTGTATCTGTATATCTCGAGTTAATGTGGCACTCGGAGCAGGCTGTGCTGGCATGCAGGCCGATGAGCGGGAAATTGCTCATGTCGTGATCAAATTTTACATTTTTGTTCCAGCCAGCTTCTTCATGGCACTGGTTGCACTTTTTCCCTTGCTTGCCTAAGTGGACGTCATCAATAGCGTGGCACTGGATGCATTTGGTTTTGTCTTTTTCATCACTGGCTTTGCCTTTGTGACAAAAAATACAGCGAACATCCTTGTGTTTGCCATTAAGCGCATAGTTGGCGTCTTTCTTGTGATCGAATATCTGCTTAGTCCAGTTCTCGGTGCGATGGCAGGTTTCGCATTTTTTGCCGTAGCGAAGTGCGTGCTCATCATCCTTCTGGTGGCAGCTGTAGCATGTCTCGTTTTTGTATTTGCTGTGTTCAAAGGCGATTTTCGCCCAGGTCTTTTCCGTATGGCAGCTATCGCATTTTTTGCCCAGATCGCCTTTATGTTTGTCCTGCTTTTCATGGCAGTCAAAGCAAGCAGTCTTCAATTTTTCTTTTAGGTCTTTGACATGGCAAGAACGGCACTTGGCCGGAATATGGGCGCCACGCAGGGGGAAAACGGTTTTGTCATGATTGAATGAGCTTTTATCCCAGCGTTTGCTGTCGTGGCATTGTTCGCACTTTTCGCCGTACTTTCCCTGGTGGGTGTCTGAAATGCGATGGCAGGCAATGCACTGCTTGGACGTGTCTTTATACTTGTTTGCCGGGTGACAAAGCTCGCAATTGACATCCTGATGTTTGCCGATTAGCGGGTATTTTGTTTTGTCATGATCAAATTTGGTGGTTTTCCAATGTTTGGTGGAATGACATTTTTCGCAATCTTCGCCCAGTTTTTTGTTGTGTGAGTCGATTATTTCATGACAGGCGAAACATTTTGTTTCGGCCTCGCGGTATTTCTTGTCAGCCTTGTGACAGGCAGCACAGGAAGCGCCGGTGTGGGCACCGGTTAACTTGAAGGCGGTTTGCTCATGATTGAACAAATCTTTGTTGAATAGAACGATGTCGGCATCACGGCCAAGGTGTTCGCTATGGCACTGCTTGCATGGCGCCGTGCGGGTGTCGCTGTTGATGCCGTGAAAGCGGTTTTTTTGGCGAATATCGTCAGCCACTTTTTTGTGGCAGTCCAGGCAGAGTCTGGTTTGATCTGCCTTTTTGAAGGACTCATGACATTTGTCGCAGTTTTCCTCGTATTTTGCATGGCCCTTGATAACTTTTCCAGGCATGACCAGCCGCTCAATATTGGCGGCCTGGATTTCACTGAGTACGCTGAAAAATAGCAAAAGCGCGCTAACGAATATGGAGCAGAATTTCATCGGTTTAATACATGTGTACGGCTATAACGTGGAAAATTCCAGTGACCAGCATCATCATGAACAGGGGCAAATGCAGCACGTGCCACAATGAGAACGTCCGTTGATATAGGTCAAGTTTGGCGAGGCGAAGTACACTGAAAATATACAATTTCAGATTTTTTTGTGTACGGCTAATCAGTAGTTTCTGTTGTTTTTTATCGGATGTATGCTCTTTTATGCTCGCTTGGCAGCGAGATGACAGGTCGCGATAAATCAGAAAACGCTTTAAACGTAGCCAGGGGCTGAAAATAAATCCGAGCATGCTGTGGTCGAAATAGTGACCTTCGTTTTTGTAGCGATCCAGGTAATCCGTCAGATGGTTGAAGTTTGGCAAGTCTTCATTGAGCTGTCGCAAACTATCCAGTGACTGCTTTTGCAATTCGAGCGTAGTCAGTTTTTTACCACTGAGGCGACTATGGATGCGGAAATACAGATAGCGTCCCATCAGTCCACTGGTAGCGACAATCAGCATGCAGAACAATGCAACGTTGCTGTTGAGTGCGCCCAGTTGAAAATTGGTGTGCAGCACAATCAGTGTTGGCCCCAGGATGCCGAACACCATATGGATGCGAAACAGGACGTTAATTTTTCCCAGAAAATGCAGGGCGTTAATGTGCTTTCTGAGGGGGTATAACAATAGCAGCAGCATCAATACGCCGCCACCGATGCCCAACCAATAGCCGAGACCTTCTTCCGCATCAATAAAGCGATAGTCTTTCACCAGCCAGGCCTGAACGATCGCGAGAGTGACCAGCACAAACAACATCGGCATGCCGATAAGCGAGAATATGCGATCGCGCAGCGATTTCACGCTGCTGGATTGTGATTCGTTAGCCGAGTAAGTCAGCTCGTTGGAATTTTGCATATGTCCTCCTTGCGTTACCAGCGGGTGTTTCTAACGCTGTGTTCATGACAGCCAGCGCAATTGCGTAATTCGCTGAGTGTTTTGTTGTGTTCATTGGCAACGAAATTATCCGCGTGGCAGCCCGCACAACTGTTGACGTAGGCGGTAAATTTCCAGGTTACTGCCTGAGAACCGCTGCTATGGCATGACGAGTTGGTACAGGAAATGGCGACGGCATGATCACCGGGATAATTTATCGATGCATGTTCGTATACCACCGTTGACCAGTTGCTGGTGTTGTGACAGTTGGAGCAATCGTTGGATGTGACAAAATGATTGCTGGCTTTGCCAGTCGCAGCAGTGCCGTTGTGACAGCTTGCACAGTTGCTGGTAATGCCACTGTGGCTGAAAGTGGCAGGCATCCACGCGGTGGTCGTGTGGCAGGCGTTACAGTCTGCAGTGGTCACGATATGAGTCGTTGGTTTGCCCGTGGCCGTAGTGCTGTTGTGGCAACTGTAGCAGTTGCCGGAAATGCCACTGTGGTCAAACTTGGCGGGTAGCCAGGCGGACGTGGTGTGGCAGTTGCCGCACTCTAAGGTTGTGGTTACGTGGCTTGCACTTTTACCCGTGGCGGTAGTGTTGTTGTGACAGCTTGAGCAGGCCAGGCTGGCGCCGGTGTGGTCAAACGTCGCGGGCAGCCAGGCATTTGTCGTGTGGCAGCGACCGCAGTCCAGTAGCGTGGTGACGTGAGTAACGCTCTTGCCGGTGGAAATGGTGCCGTTGTGGCAAGTCGCGCAAGCCTGGGTCACGCCCACATGGCTGAACGTCGCGGGAATCCAGGCCTTGTTGTTGTGACAGGCGCTACATTCCTGCGTGGTCGGTACGTGGTTGGCGGTTTTGCCGGTGGCTTTGGTGCCGTTGTGACAGGTTGAACAGGCCGAGCTGCTACCGCTGTGATCGAAAGTCGCCGGCGTCCAGGCGTTGGTGCTGTGGCAGGCACCGCATTCCAGCGTGGTTATAAAGTGGTTGGCTGTCTTACCGGTGCTGATGACATTGTTATGGCAGTTGGAACAGGCTTGGGTGACGCCCACGTGGCTGAAGGTCGCGGGCGTCCAGGCTTTGTTGCTGTGACAGGCGCTACATTCCTGCGTGGTTGGTACGTGGTTGGCGGTTTTACCGGTGGCCTTGGTGCCGTTGTGACACGTTGAACAGGCCGAGCTGCTGCCGCTGTGATCGAAAGTCGCCGGCGTCCAGGCGTTGGTGCTGTGGCAGGCGCCGCATTCCAGCGTGGTTAGCGGATGGCTGACTGTTTTGCCGGTGGATATCTTGCCGTTGTGACAGCTTGAACAATTGCTGCCGATGCCTTGGTGACTGAAAGTTGCGGGCTGCCAGGCGGTGGTCTTGTGACAGACGCTACATTCCTGTGCAGTTGGCAGGTGATTGCTTGATTTGCCGGTGGCCTTGGTGCCGTTATGACAGGTCGAACAGGCGGCGCCTGCGGATGAATGGTCAAACTTGGCCGGCACCCAACCCTTGGATGTATGGCACGAACTGCAATCCAGAGTGGTGACTAGATGGTCACGGGTTTTGCCCATCGCCTGTATGCCGTTATGACAGTTGGCGCAACCTGATGTACTGGCGGGGTGAACAAACGTTGCTGGTGTCCAGGCGGTGCGCAAATGGCACGCATCACACTCCAAATTGGTAACTATGTGAGTATTGGGTTTACCAAAGGTGTGTGCACCATTGTGACACGCCGAGCACGCCGTCGTGACCACATTGTGATTGACGTGTGCTTGTTCCCAAGCACCCCCCACGGTGTGGCAATCATTACATTCTTGTGTGGTGGCTATATGGTTGCGACCTTTGCCCATGACGGCAGTGCTGCCGTTATGGCAACCGGAACAGGCTAAAGAGCCGGTTTTAGAGTGATTAAACGAATTTATTTCCCAGCCGCGCGGCAGGTGACAGGTATCACAGTCGCCGCTAAACGGAATGTGGCGCAGGCTGGCAGAGGTCAGCAAACTTTTGTGACACGACTGACAGCTGCCTAGTGTTTGTGTGTGATCAACGCGGGAAATGTCAGACCATTTTTGTTGGTTGTGGCAACGGTCGCATTCGTTACTGGTGGCAATGTGTTGATTGTGTTTACTGCTGGCGCCGACAGCACTGCCTTGTTGATGACAGTTTTTACAGCCTGTCGGGGTTCCCTTGAAAATGCCGCCGACATGACAGGATGAACAATCTTCGTTGCTGTGCGCACCAATGAGCGGAAATCCTGTGGCGAAATGATTGAAGGGCGTTTTTTCATTAGTCGGAATGCTGTCTGCCGCAACCGACAGGCCAGAGAAAATGACGACTAATGTTACGCTGACGTATTGCAGCATTGCCTTGAAAAACAGAGCAAAACGCTCATGATGCAGAGTATTCATGTTTCTGTGTACTTCAAAATAAATGACGAATTTCAGCAGGTTAAATCAACGTGCAGGGTTAGTAGCCAGAACGCGCGCATTCTAGCACAAATGATGTGACAGTTCGCATACGCCAGGTTGCGCAGTAATGGCAATCATCGTGCCCAGTGGGATGAATTGTGCAGATAGCTTTGCTATTATCTGCGCGCTTTAATTGATCAACTCTTTCTAAATGAGCAGTTAGTAATATTCTCCATGGATGAAAACGATTTATTTTCGCTGGCGATTTACGTTGCCTTGTTTGTAGGCTCATGGGGGGTGTATGCCATTCTTCGCAGTCAGCGCACCTGGCAAAATCTGGCCAAACGTAAATTGGCGCACAGTGCGGGTTTAGGTGAACCTAGCTCACTGCATCCGATTGTTGATCCGGCGCGTTGTATTGGTTGTGGTTCGTGTGTCGATGCCTGTCCGGAAAAAAAAGTGTTGGGATTGATTTATGGCCGTGCGGGATTGTTAAACGCGGCGATGTGCATTGGTCACGGCGCTTGCAAAGAAGTGTGTCCAACGGGGGCGATTTCATTGGTGTTTGGCACCGCAACCCGCGGTGTGGATATTCCGTTGGTCAAACCCAACTTTGAAACTAATGTGCCCGGCGTTTACATTGCCGGTGAACTGGGTGGCATGGGTTTGATTCGCAACGCAATGACCCAGGGCGTACAAGCGATAGATGGAATGATGGCAGAGTTAAAATCTGCGACAGGCAATGTACCCTACGACGTGATTATTGTTGGCTCAGGGCCAGCAGGTATTGCGGCGGCATTAACTGCGAAAAAATATAATTTACGTTACCTGGTTGTTGAGCAAGAATCCTTGGGAGGTGCAATTTTTCAATATCCACGTGGAAAATTGGTTATGACATCGCCAGTGGAATTACCTTTGGTTGGTGGACTGCATTTTCGACAAACAACCAAAGAGGAATTGCTCGAGTTTTTCACCAAGATGAATGAAAAGTATCCATTGAATGTTCACTATCATCAGCGCGTGGAAAAAATAGAAGGCCAAAAAGGCGATTTTATTCTGACAACCAATCAACAGTCGTATCATACCCGTTGTGTTTTGCTCGCGATTGGTCGACGTGGAACGCCGCGAAAACTAGATGTCGAGGGTGAAGAATTGCCGAAAGTGGTTTATCGCCTGATGGACCCCGAGCAATATGTTGACCATCGCGTGTTGGTCGTTGGCGGCGGCGACAGTGCGATTGAGGCTGCTTGTGCGATCGCGGAGTTGGGCAACCATGAAGTGACACTGTCTTATCGGCGCGAAGTCTTTTCACGGATAAAACAGGGTAACCGCGATCGTCTTGAACTATGTCAGGCGAAAAAAGGCTTGCGTCTGCTGTTGAACTCGGAAGTGATACGAATTCATTCTGATCGAGTTGAATTGCGGCAAGGCGATGAACCTTTGGAAATTGAGAATGATGCGGTGATTGTTTGTGCTGGTGGTGTGTTGCCGACTGACTTTTTGCGAACCATTGGTATAGAGGTGCAAACCAAGTATGGCACACTTTGATATGACTAAATTGAAGATGCAGCTGTTGTTGGTGTGCAGTCTGTTTGTCGCTGCTCCATTGGCTGCGCAAGCAGAAGGCGATAAAAAATATACCGAACAATATCAACAAATTGATCGTGCAGTACGAGTGAAGGACTATGTTGCAGCGATAAATTTGTTGCAAAAGTTGGCCGACAAAGGCGAAGCCGATGCCCAATACCAATTGGGTGTATTTTATAAAAATGGCATTGGTGTTGAGGCTAACGACAAAGTTGCTATGGGGTTGTTGCTGAAAGCTGCCGAACGCGAGCACAAAAAAGCGGCCTATCTTGTCGGTGTCATGTACCTGGATGAAAAAGGCGTTGGCTACAATGCGAAGCTCGCGCGATTCTGGCTGGAAAATTCCGCCAAATTAGGTTATTCACAGGCACAAAAAAAATTACAAACGCTGGATCAGGTGAGCACGCCGCTGGTTGAGGATGGTGAAAATGACAAGCGCCAGGTCAGCAATGAAGAGTGGTTGCGTGACTCGGTGCTGGATAACGAAATCGCGCAGATTCGCCGATTGTTGCGCGGCAAGGTCGATGTGAATGCAGCGGACGAATACGGTAACACACCATTGATCTTGGCAGCAGAACGCAAGAACGATGAAGTTGCGCGATTATTGATTTCCCGTGGCGCGGCGGTTAATCAGGTAAATAAGCATCAACTGACCGCGTTGCTGGTGGCGGTAAAAAATAGCGACCAAGTTATGGTGAGTGCGCTTTTGCAGGCCGGTGCGGCGGTGAATGTGGTGGATGCTCAGGGAAATAGTGCATTGATCATCGCGGCCAGAGACAAAAATTGGGATATGGCAGCCCGGTTGGTAAAGGCCGGTGCCGATTTGGAGCTGAAAAATAAAAAGGGCTGGTCAGCGTATTCGTTTGCCAAACAAAATGATGATAAGCGACTGCAGAAATTGCTCGAAGATGCCGGCGCAAAAATGCCTGGAGAAGTCAAAACGCGTTTGGTGCAAAGTGACGAGAAGACTGATGTCAATTTGCCACTGACAGAACGCTCGCTCAAAGACGTTCAGGAAAACGGCACGTATGCGGGTTATCCGCTGGTTGTGCAGGCGGCTTGGCGAGGACAGGATAAGTTGCTTGAGCGTATTCTGCAGAATAAAAATGTACGCATCAACGAGCAGGACAAAGATGGCAAAACAGCGCTATTACGCGCGGCAGAAGAAGGTCATCTCAAGGTTGTCGTTTTATTGATCAACAATGGTGCGAACGTAAACGCCACAGACAAGGTGGGTTATACGCCGCTCATGTACGCTGCAGAAAATGGTCATCGCGAGGTTGTTGATTTGCTATTGGCGTCGAAGGCGGATGTTGATCATGTTGGGAAAGACGGCAACGATGCATTGCTGCTGGCCATGGGTTATCAGCATGTCGACATTGTTAAATCGTTGATGCCGCGCATGAATGATGTCAATCGCGTGCCTGGTGGTGCTTTGCCTTCATTGGCTTTGGCGATTCGCGAACAATTGCCGACGGAGGTGGTTGCCGCGTTGTTGCAGCGGGGCGCAAAAACCTATGTGAGTGATGCCTATGGCAAAACTGCGCTGTGGCATGCCGCTGATAGCGGCAACCTCAAAGCGGCAGAGTTACTGCTGCAGTATCGCGCATCGGTTGATGCTCCGGACAAACAGGGATTTACTCCTCTGATGGTTGCTATCAAGAAGCAGCGTCCCACGATTGTCAGTCTGTTATTGAAATCCGGAGCCAACGTAAACCTGAAAAACAGCGAAATGAACACGGCATTAATGTTGGCATCGGCGTCAGGTGAATCGCTGCTGGTAAAATATTTGGTCAGCGCCAAAGCCAGGCTGGATGAGAAAAATGGTGCGGGTGATACTGCATTGATTTTGGCGGTGCGCAGCGGTGACAGCGACACAGTGAAATTGTTGCTGGACGCAGGTGCCGATGCCGCAATACGCAATCAGCGCAATGAACATGCGCGAGAAATTGCCCAGCGCAACCAAGACAAATTGCTGGCAGATATGATTAGCCAGCAGAAAAAATCCGGGAAATTCCTGTTCGGTTTGCTCTAAATCGATTGCGCTTCTTTGAGCAACGGCGGAATTGTCCCGCTGTTGCTGTCTCTGACGGGCGGGTTTTAGTTCGTCGTCTGATTGATCACAATGGCGGCTGTTCCACTGCTCTGGATAGTGGCTAGGGCGTGGCTGGAGTTGGCAAAAGCAAAGGCCAGAGCGGCAAGCAGTGGCAGCAGAAAATGCCCAGGATTCATGAGTTATTTCCCCCTGTATTGTGTGTCATTTGGACGCAAGTGTAGACCAAACTTTGGTTGTTGTCTCGTGTCAGCCATCAGAAAAGGGGGGAGTCGCTGTTCTGGTGTGGATATGTTGAAAAACGTATAAGCAAAGTAATTATCATTATTTCATTTTATATAGGCAAGCTGTTAAATTTGCTCGAGTTTTTGACGGTCTGCCACCGTTGTTGGGTGGGCGGCGACGGCTTGTAAAAAGGTGAAATCGTTTATGTATCAATACGATAAGTATGACCAGCAACTGGTGGATGATCGTGTTCGGCAGTTTCGCGATCAAACCCAGCGGTTTCTGGCGGGACAAATTGGCGACCAGGAATACCGTTCTCTACGTCTGATGAACGGCCTGTATGTGCAAAAGCACGCACCGATGTTACGGGTGGCGATTCCCTATGGCCTGTTGTCGACGTCGCAAATGAACATGTTGGCCCATATCGCCGACAAATACGATCGCGGATTTGGTCATTTTTCCACCCGACAGAATATCCAGTACAACTGGCCGGCACTGGAAACCGTTCCCGATATTCTGGAAGAACTTGCCACGGTACAAATGCACGCCATCCAGACCTCAGGTAATTGCATGCGCAACGTCACCTCGGACGCGCTCGCTGGTGTTTGTGTGGACGAAATCGAAGACCCGCGTGTCTATTGCGAAATTATCCGTCAATGGTCGACCTTGCATCCTGAATTCGCCTTCTTGCCGCGCAAATTTAAAATTGCAGTGTCTGGTGCGCGCAAGGACCGAGCGGCCATTCAGGTGCACGACATTGGTCTGCAACTGGTGAAAAACGCGCATGGCGAAACCGGTTTTGAAGTCTGGGTGGGTGGCGGCTTGGGTCGTACGCCGATTTTGGGCAAAGTCGTCCGCGAGTTTTTGGCCAAGAAAGATTTGTTATCGTATCTGGAATCCATTCTGCGTGTTTACAATCGCTATGGTCGTCGCGACAACATGTACAAAGCGCGGATCAAAATATTGGTCGAAGCATTGGGAATTGATGCTTTCCGCGAGCAAGTCGATGCCGAGTGGCAGGCGGTATTGCAGGGGCCGGTAAGTCTTGAGCTGGATGAACGGGAAATTGCACGAGTCAACGCATTTTTTGCGCCGCCAGCCTATGACAGCAATGCTGCTGCCGATGAAACCCTGGCTGCACAGCAACAGGCGAATCCGTCGTTCCGTACCTGGGTGAAACACAATACCAAAGCACACAAGATTGCCGGTTATCGCGCAGTTTTTGTTTCGCTCAAAGGTCCAAAAAATCCGCCGGGTGATATTACTTCTGCGCAAATGCGTGCCGTTGCCAGCCTGGCAGAGCAATATAGCTTTGGCGAAATTCGCAGCACCCATGATCAAAATTTAGTGTTGGCGGATGTGAAGCAAGCCGACTTGTTTGACGTGTGGCAAACACTGAAAGAACACGGTTTGGCAACAGCGAACATTGGCACCTTGACCGACATGATTTGCTGCCCTGGTCTGGATTATTGCGAACTGGCCAATGCCAAATCCATTTCCGTGGCCAAACAAATCAATGAGCGTTTCGACAACATGGATTACCTCTATGATTTGGGCGAACTGGAAGTCAAATTGTCCGGCTGCATGAATGCTTGCGGTCATCACCACATCGGCCACATCGGTTTGTTGGGGGTGGATAAAAAAGGTGAGGAGTGGTACCAGATTTCCCTGGGCGGTTCCTCCACCAATGACGCGTCATTGGGCGAAGTGCTCGGACGTTCGGTGCCTATTAATGGTGTTGCCGATGCGCTGGAAGTTATTTTGCAGGTTTATGTGGATGAGCGTCGTGACGGCGAACGTTTTCTTGATACCTATCGTCGCGTAGGCAAGGCGCCGTTCAAGGAGCGCTTGTATGGCGATGACAGCAAAAAAACGTCACAAATTTCGCAGGGGGTGGAAGCATGAAGATCATTGTAAATCGCCAAGTGATTGATGAGCAGTGGCTGACATTGACGGTTGACCAGGCCGTTCCTGCCGGTGATGTGATTGTGCCGCTGCAAACATGGTTGGCACAGCGCGAAAGTTTGCAGAATCATGCAGGAAAATTGGGATTGTTGCTGGAAGGCGATGATGCGGTGGAGACTATCGTGGCAGACTTGCCACGCTTTGATCTGGTTGCGGTCAATTTCCCCAAGTACACCGATGGACGTGGTTTTAGCTTGGCGCGTCTGCTGCGCGATCGTTATCAATTCGTTGGTGAATTGCGTGCGGTTGGCAACTTCTTGCGCGACCAGTTGAGTTTCCTGGAGCGCTGTGGCTTTAACGCGTTTGTTTTGACTGAAGATCCCATCGCTGCACTCCAATCATTTGACGATATTTCAGTCAAATACCAAACAGCGGCCGATCGCGCGCTGCCCGTGTATCGTTGTCGCTAGACTCCTCTGCTCGGGGTGAGGTCGTCCTTGCCCTGAGCTTTTTCAGTTGGTCTGACCGTTCTTCAATGCGATACTGAGCATCCGTGACTGAGGGTGCTGATTTGCTGCGTACGAATTTTGACCATCAACATTGTCCATCATGTGGCCAAGCCAATCGCTGCGGCGCAGATCGTTCAGACTGCTGGTGTCGGCAGGTGACATTAACTCCGGCGCAGCAGGCAAGGCTTGCCACTTCCTCATCAGCAACTCGTTGTTTATGCGAGACCTGTTTGCGCGCACTGGCGAGCGATAAGGATGGCGTATGGCGTTGATTTTTCCCGAAGGCTGGCAGGCGCTGAAACCCACTGGCGTGGCGCAGCGTCAAATCGAAACCCTGGAATGGCTTGCCAATGATTTAAACGATGATTATCGGATTTATCATGCGGTGCACTGGACGCGCATTTATCAAGGCATGGTGTTTCTGGGAGAAATTGATTTTGCCATTGTGGGGCCGGGTGGTGAGGTCGTATTGATCGAACAAAAATCCGGACTGCTACTCGAAAGTCAGGACGGTTTGCTCAAACACTATGGGGCCGAAAAGCGCCAGGTAGCGGCGCAAATGGCGCGCAATAAAATGGCACTGCAACAAAAGCTGTCTCGATTGTCGCCCAAAATGGATTGGCAAATCGACGGGTTGTTGTATTGTCCGGACTATCTGGTCAGGCAACCGGAAACTGCTGGCTTGCCTGCCGAACGTATTATCGACGCCAGCAAAAAAGAAACGCTGGTAAATGAAATAAAATCCTTGTTACCAGCAACGCAGGTCGACAAAAAACGCCAGGAATATCTGCATCGTTTTTTCAGCGATGAATTGCAACTGGTGCCCGAAGTCAGTGCCATGGTGGGACAGAGTCACATTATGTATACGCGCTTGTCTGCGGGCTTGTCGCATTGGGGGCGAAAAATTGAATGTCATCCGCACCGCATTCGGGTGATTGGGACGGCGGGTTCTGGCAAAACCCAATTGGCGTTGGCCCTGCTCCAGGATGCCGATGCGGCAGCGCGTCGGGTTTTATATGTTTGCTACAATCGCCCACTGGCAGATTATTTGTCGGTGATTGCTCCCAAGTCGGCGACGGTCGCCACGTTTCATCAACTGGCCAATCGTATTGCCCGCAGTCTGGGTGAAGACATTGATTTTTCTCGTCGAGATGCGTATCAGCAATTGGAAACATTTATGTCTGATGCGCAAATTGGCGATGAATGGCTGTTCGACGAGTTGATTGTGGATGAGGGGCAGGATTTTGAACAGCAATGGCAACAGTCATTGATGCGGTTGTTAAAACCAGAAGGCCGCGCATGGTGGATGGAAGATCCCATGCAAAATCTGTATGGACGTGACAGCGTAGATTTGCCTAGTTGGACCATTTTGCATGCGGATACCAATTACCGCAGTCCGCAGGATGTGTTGCAGAATTTGCAAAAAATGTTGGGTGATGATGTGCGTATGGAAACGGGCAGTCCGCTGGCCAATTCCGGCGTGGAAATTATCACTTATACCGATGAATCCGAGGTCGCGGATAAAACCAAAACGGCCATTAGTCGCGCGTTGGGCGCGCGATTCTCAAAGTCCATGATGGTGTTGCTGAGTTATCGTGGTCGTGAGGCATCGCAGTTCAGCAAGCTTTCGCATCTCGGCAAGACGCCGCTGAAACGATTTACTGGCGATTATGATTTGCTCGGCAATCCCATATACAGTGAAGGTGAAGTACTGATCGATACCATTTATCGCTTCAAGGGCCAATCTGCCCCCTGTGTGATTTTCACCGAAATTGATTTTGATGAATGGAACGATAGAGTCATGCGGCGGTTATTTGTTGGGATGACTCGTGCGACCATGAAGCTGATCCTGGTGATGTCCGATCGAGCCCATGGTCTGTTGCTTCAGCGTCTGGCCGATGATGCAAAGACGATTGACTAAAAAATGCGCGCGCAAGTCCGGGAATAAGGCTGAACTTGCGTTTGCGACAGGTAAGCGGTTTAATGCGAACCACTGGCTTTGGGAGGAAGTATTATGGCTGGAATATTGATCAGTTTGTTGGCGGCCACGATTATTGCGCTGCTGTGCGGCCTGTTTTGTCATGCTTTTGTGAAAAATGCGCGATCAGCCAACATTCGTGGCGTGATTTACAGCGTGTTGGTGTTTAATGGCCTGGGATACGCTGCCGTGGGGACCTTGGATCCGTACTGGTATATTTCATCTCTGATTGTGGCTGCAGTGTCGTTTCCCATTGTGATGTTGACCGGTGTTTACATACAGCGTCGGCGTGGCGAGCCAGTTTAGGTTGGCCAGAATCCCATGCCAAACAAGGTCATCTCAATACCGAACATCAGCATGTAAATAAACAGCACCTTGGGCTGCATTGCTTGGGCTTGCACAAGTGCAATGTTGATTTTCTCGGCTTTCCATTGTGCAAGGCTGGGGATGTCGCTGGCCCCGGTTTGTAGTTTCTGCAGTCGGAACACAATGCGAGCCATGTCTGCACGCCAAATGCTTTCCTGAATCCACAGCAAAATCACCAATAACAGGGCCAAGGGAAAAGGCATGGAAATCAGCAGCGCCAGGAAAAAACTCATCACTACGGCCAGTCGCAATTGCTGGCATTGCATCGTCAATCGACGCACTGTCTGATATAGCTCTTGTATTTCGTTGCTGTGTGCCATGACGATGACTAAGCTCGGGTGACGGTTTTGGCGGAGGTGCTAGCATGGTACCACTGTCTTTCTCTGTTGCGAAGGCTATGTCGATGCCGTAAATATGCGTGTTAAACTTGCAAAAAACAGGGGGACGCATGGATACCCAAGACAAAACGCAAATTCTTGAACAGGCACGGGCAATGCTCGAGGCCGGACAAAATGATCAGGCGCGCTTGTTGCTGCTGGCATTGCTGCAGCAAGAACCCGACAATCAGGCGGCATTGCTGATACTTGGTGGCGCCTATTATTGCAGTGATCGGCTAGCTGATGCTGAAATGATTTTTGAGCGTTTGGTGTTGCTGCAGCCGGGTTTGGGAGCGGTATCGATTGCGCTGTTCAATACCTTGTGGAAACTGGGGCGGCAACAAGAGGCACTGGAGGAAATCAAACGCTTTTTCAGTGTTGCCGATCGCGATACCGAAAGCGAAACTATTTCGCAGTACATTGCCATTACCCAGCAGTTGAGCGGGAGCTGATGGTGTGGCTGCGTCTATGGCAATTTCAGTCTTTAAGCAGCAGTATCAAGTCATCACGTAATTGCTGATAACGCGTTTCTCCCAGTGTTAGTCGGTAATCATTTTCGATAGCTGCAATCACGCGGATGGCGGCATCCAGCCAGCGTTTTCCCTTGGCGGTGTAGATGACTTTGTGCGCACGACCGTCTGTGTCGTCTGGAACTACCTGAAGATAGCCTTTCACTTCCAATTCCTTGACGATTGCGCCGACGGCCTGCTTCGACAATCCGGCATCTTTTGCGAGCGCAACCTGTCGCATCCCCTCAGGATTGAGATGTCGCAACACATTCAAGTGCGACAGGGTGACATCTGCAAATCCTTGCGTTGCCAGAGTAGTCAGCGCGGCAGACTCAAATTTTCTGAATAGATTGAGCAGTAAGCGTCCGGTTGGTTCGTTGTTCATGCAGTTTCTCCGATTTGCTGAAATAGTAAATCATATTTACTAGTTGGTAAAGATGGTTTACTTTATCTGGAGTGGAGTTGAACGGAGCAGCTACGATGAGTCTTAGGTCCATAGGCAGGGAAATTTGGGTGGTTGAGCGGCCATTTCGCTTCATGGGAGCGGACTTTGGTAATCGCATGACGGTTATTCGGTTGGCAGATGGCGGTTTGTTACTACATTCGCCGGTTGAGTTGACGGCAGAACTTAAAGAGCAGATTTCGTCACTGGGCAGGGTTGCCTATCTGGTGGAGCCCAATGCTTTTCACGATTTGTTTGTGGCGGGATGGCGGGTGGCCTTTCCTGAGGCCATCCATTATGCCGCCCATAGCCGTGATGGATCATTGCCGTTAGCAGGATTGGATGCAGCGGTTATTGCTGAACAGATTGATGTGCATCAGGTGCAGGGCGCACCAAAAGTCAATGAATTTGTATTTTTTCATCCAATAAGTCGCACGTTGATACTGACTGATTTGGTTTTCAATATAGCTGCGAACGTTTCCTGGTGGAGTAAGGTATTTTTTACGCTTAACGACAGCTATCGGAAATTTGGTCCATCACGCTTGATGCGATCCATGATTGCAAATCATGCACAGTTTCAGCGATCACTGGACACCATTTATCAGTGGGATTTCGACCAAATTGTTATGTCACATGGACAGATACTGGAGCGAGGTGGGAAAGATGCCCTGAAAAAGGCGTTCGGATTTTTGCTGAAAAAGTCGCTGACTTAAAACAATAGTGCCGCGGGGTAGCTAGGGGCGCCGTGAAGAGAATCGAAGTATATTAGTCATTACGTCAGCTATCGAAAATTATGCAGTTTCCTTCCTTGCAAGCAGCAGAGCAGTTTTATCACAGTGCAGAATATATAGCGGCGCGTGAATTTCGTAAGGACATTGCTGTTGCCGAAATTGTTGCGCTTGAAGGTGAAGAGTAAGTTACGCCGCAGTGATGTAGCGGAACGGACGAATTCCCCATTTGAGCGGATCTTCGAACGATATGATTCTGTTTGATGATTCATCCGCTTGAGTGGAAAGGTCTAGCGTATAGGGTTTGATGTGTTTTTTCTGATGAGTATCATAAATGCAGCGTACCACAGGATAGAGCAAACCTTTTTCACCACGTTCGATAACGACAGCCAAGTGACCATCCTCGATTTGCACCAGACTTCCTACCGGATAAATACCCACCGTATGGATGAACCGATGCACCAGATTTTCATCAAAATGATGCTTGCTCCATTCGAGCATTTTTTTCAGTACCGATGATGGTGGCTCACCGCGATGGTAGCAACGATCGGAGGCAATGGCATCATAGACATCGGCAATGGCAGCCATCTGGCCAAACAGACTAATCTGATCACCGCTTAATCGGTTGGGATAGCCGCTGCCATCGATGCGCTCATGATGTTGCTGGGTGATACTAATGGCCTCGCTGGACAGACCTTGCAGGCCGGATAGAATCTGCACGCCATAATCCACATGATTTTTGACAATACCAAATTCTGAATCGCTGAGTTTGCCAGGCTTGTTTAAAATGCCATCAGGAATTTTGGTTTTGCCAATGTCGTGCAGTAATCCACCCATGCCAAGATGATGAATTTTTTCTTCGCTTAAACCCAGTTCAGTGCCAAACGCTATGAGCAGAACGGCGACAGAAACAGAATGCTCAAACGTGTATTGATCACGATGGCGAATGAGATCCAGGCTGAGAACGGCATCCTTGTTGCGCAATATGGATTGGGTCAGTTTGCTGACAACTTTGTCGACTTGCGTGGCATTCATTTGTTTGCCCATGCGGGCATCAGCCATGATGTGTTTGATAGCGCTTTGGGCTTCGCTATGTACATTTTCAGCATGGAGCATTTCCTCGGCAACCAGGATTTTGTGCCGGATTTCCACAGGTGTGGTGGCGATGCGTGTGAGTTCTTGCTCCAAGTGTTTGTCTACGGTGTCATGGTTTATAGCGCTGGCAATGTCATCGCCTTTGACCATGTCGATGTACAGTTCCTTTACGCCTAGTGATTTGATTTTGGCAATGTCTTTGTCATGGTTGATACGGAAATGATTGGTCGCAAATGGATGACTGATCCAGCCCATGTTCAAATCATGGACATACATGCCAATGTGCAAATCGCTAACAGTGATTTTTTTGATCATTGCTGGAAAAAAGGTGATGGTATTGATATCTCGGTTATCGGATGCAATCAGTATTTATGTTGAAAATTATTTGCACGAGAAACATGAGGATACTGAAGTGAATCTGGATTGAGTCAAATTAGACTCAATCCAGAAGGTAATGCATGGATTTGTATGGGAAGATTTCTTTTGCCTGAATAAAATCAGGCTAATTTGTCATCGGCAACGTGATAGCGGGGATCTTCCATGACATTGACTTCCACCATATCACCGGCTTTGCGCAGCAGTTGCCGGCATTCGGCGCTCAGGTGGCGAATATGCAGGGTTTTCCCAGTCTTGATGTATTTTTCCGCGAGATTGTCGATGGCTTCAATGGCGGAATGATCACAGACACGGGAATGCTGAAATTCGATAATGACATCGTTGGGATCGCTTTCCGGATGAAATAATTCGAGAAAACTTTTCACCGAGCCAAAAAACAATGGGCCGTGTAATTCGTAAACTTTCGCTCCTTGCTGATCCACCCAGGTTTTAACGTTGATGTGTTTGGCATGCTCCCAGGCAAATGCCAGTGCGGAGACGATGACGCCGACGATGACTGCAACAGCTAGATCAGTGAACACGGTGACACTGGAGACCAGAATCAACACGAAGGCATCGCCGCGTGGGATTTTGCGCAGAATGCGGAAGCTGGACCACGCAAAGGTTCCCAACACCACCATGAACATCACGCCGACCAGTGCTGCGATTGGAATCATCTCAATCAGTGATGAAGCAAACAGAATAAAACACAACAGAAACAGTGCGGCAGAAATGCCAGACAATCGACCGCGACCACCGGAGTTGATGTTAATCATGCTCTGGCCGATCATGGCGCAACCACCCATGCCACCAAAAAAGCCGGTACTGGTATTGGCAATGCCCTGGCCAATGCATTCACGATTGGGGCGGCCTCGCGTGTTGGTGACGTCATCAATCAGTGACATGGTCAGCAGCGATTCGATCAAACCCACCGCAGCCAATATGACGGCATAGGGCAAAATGATCCACAGAGTTTCCAGCGTGAAGGGAACCGCTGGAATGTGAAAATCGGGAAGTCCGCCCTGGATGGAGGCCATGTCTCCGACAGTGCGAGTATCAATTCCCAAATAAATGACGGCGAGGGAAACCACCAGAATGGCGGCGAGCGAGGCTGGCAGTGCAGTGGTGAGTTTGGGCAAAAAGTGAATGATGAGCATGGTCAGTGCTACCAGTCCCAACATGATTGCTAATGCCGAACTGCTCATCCAGTTCATGGAGCCCGTCGCATCTTCAATTTGAAAGTGCTGTAACTGCGCAAGAAAAATAACAATCGCCAGACCGTTTACAAAACCCAGCATCACGGGATGCGGAACAATGCGAATATATTTTCCCAACTTGAGAACGCCTGCGAGAATTTGAATTACACCGGTCAGCACCACCGCAGCAAACAAATATTCCACGCCGTGATTGGCAACCAGTGCGACCATGACAACTGCCATGGCACCGGTGGCACCGGAAATCATCCCTGGTCTGCCGCCAAATGTGGCGGCCAGCAGGCCGACCATGAAGGCGGCATACAAGCCGACCAGCGGTTCGACACCGGCGATGAATGCAAAAGCAACGGCTTCTGGAACCAGTGCCAGCGCAACCGTTAAGCCGGACATCAAATCATTGCGAATACTGACGGATTTATCGCCACCAAGTTGAAATATCATGCAAACTCCCGCGAACTTGTGCATACCGTAAAAGGCCGCGTAGTGTAACAGACTGACCTTGGCTGACAAGGAACGATGGCTGGATACGCGGGTTTCAGCAGATAAGCTGTTGTTTTGTGGTGAGAGAAAAATTTGGAATGAATATAACAGTTCGACTGTTATGGAAAATAGTGGGTTTTCCGCCCATCGTGCAGGATGGGCGGAAGATGCGGCGAATTAATAGTTGGCAGCGACTTCGCTGGCGACCAGTTGTTGTAATTGTTCATAGCCAAATGTGGCCAACGGTTTGCCGTTGACGAAAAATGTCGGCGTCATGTTGGCACCGAGCAATTCACCATCGGTAATATCTTGCTGAATATTGCTCACCACGCTGGGGTCTTGCATGTCCTGATTGATGCGTTCCACGTCAAAGCCATAACCTTTGAGATAGCCCCAGAACAATTGCGGATGGGCTTGATGGTCGATAGCCCAGTATTGTTGGGTTTCAAACATTAATTCCAGAACGTGCCAGAATTGATCCTGCTTTCTGGCTGCTTCCAGAATCGCAACCATTTGATCCGAACCAGGATGCAGTGGCGCGTAGCGCATCACCAGATTGACCTTGTCCGGGTATTGCGCCATCAGTTGTTTGACCAATGGATGGAATTCCTTACAGGTTTCACACGCAGGATCAAAAAATTCAACGATAGTAACCTTGGCGTTTGGATTGCCTTCGCGAACAGCGTGCGCCGGTGTCAAGGCACGTGCGTTTTGCTCGGCGAGCTGTTGTTTTTTTTCTGCCTGTTGCTGGTTGTACAGCATGGCAGAGATCGCGAAAATTGCGCCGATGACGACAATGGCAATGAGGATGAGCTTGTTTTGTTTCATGGATGCTTCCTGATTTTCAAAAGTAAAACGGCGATGGCGGAAAAGGCCGCCAGTGACAATAATGGGATCGGCACGACATTGAACAACACCATGCTGGCATCAGCACAGGACAGGGTCTTGTCGCATGGCCGCAAATTTTCTGGAATAAAACCATAAAACAGCAGCAAGTGATAAACGGTAAAAAATAATCCCAGCAAGGTTAGCGGCAGAGCATAACGCACGACGCGGGTGTCCAGCGGCATTAAACCAATCAACAAAATGATGGCCAGCGGAAACATGAAAATGCGCTGATACCAGCACAGCACGCAAGGCGTTAATTTCATCACTTCACTGAAAAACAAACTGGCCAGAGTGGCGACCGCAGCGATCAACCAGGCAGTAAACAGCCAGGTCCAGGATTGAGAGTGGGTTGGATTGTTCGACATGATGGACGTTCCAGACAGCAAAAATTGGTTTGGCTTGGCGAATGCTACACTAGTTGTTTGGCAGAATCATCTGTGGCGATTGCGGCGTTTTTTGTCCAGCTCCAGGGCGATAAGTACCAGCAACGGTAATGCGAAACAAATCGATAATTCCAGTGCCGTCAGTGGCTGGGTATTGAAAATATCATTGAGACTAGGGACATAGATGACGCACATTTGCAATGCCACGGTTAGCAGCAGCGCTCCCAGCAACGGCAGATTGCTAAACAGACCCAATTGCCACAGTGATTGATGTTCCGAACGAATGGACAACACAGTGGCCAGCTGACACAGGGTAATCACGGTGAATGCCATGGTTTGCCAGTGCGGTGAATTGATCTGTATCGCCCAGGCCATCACCAGCATTGTTAGTGTGGCAATGAACAGCCCAATCCAGATCATTCGTTGCCATTGGCCTTGGGCAAAAATATTTTCATTGGGTTTGCGTGGTGGCCGCTGCATGAGATCACGTTCGGCAGGTTCTGCTGTCAGCGCCAGTCCCGGCAGGCCATCAGTGACCAGATTAATCCACAGAATGTGTACCGGCAGCAGCGGAATCGGCAGGCCGACAAACGGCGCGAGAAACAGCAGCCAGATTTCACCGGAATTGGTGGCGATGGTGTAGTGAATAAATTTGCGGATGTTATCGAAAATCCGTCGGCCTTCGCGGATGGCTGCAGTGATGGTGGCGAAATTATCATCGAGCAACACCATGTCCGATGCTTCACGTGCCACGTCTGTGCCTTTTTTGCCCATGGCAATGCCAATGTCGGCGCTTTTCAGTGCTGGTGCATCGTTGACACCGTCGCCAGTCATGGCGCAAAACTCGCCGCTGGCTTGCAGCGCATCGACGATCAGAATTTTTTGTTCGGGGCTGACGCGGGCAAACACACGAATATGTTTGATTTGTCGGCTAAGTTGCTCACTGCTTAGTTGCGCCAGCTGCGCGCCAGTCATTACTTCGGCATCGTTATCGACCATGCCCAATCGTTTGGCAATGGCCAGTGCTGTGGCAGGATGATCGCCGGTGACCATGACGGGCGTGATGCCGGCGCTGATGCATTCCTGCACGGCAGCGGCGGCTTCTTCGCGCGGTGGATCGATCAATGCCACCAGAGCGATAAACTGCAGATGATTTTCGATGTGCTGTGGAGTCAACTCTGTGGGCAGCGAGGGCAGCGATTTGCTGGCCAGCGCGAGCACACGATAGCCTTGGGCGGCGAGCAATTCCGCCTGTTGTAGTAATTGCGCTGCGGCGTCGGTGTCGCAATGCGGCAGCAATTGTTCGGGCGCGCCTTTGCAGAAAACCATCACGTGATCGTCAAACTGATGAATGGTGGTCATGCGTTTGCGGTGTGAGTCAAACGGCAATTCGGCAATGCGCGGATAGCGTGCGGCCAGTGCGTTTTTGTCGAAGCCAGCGTGTAGTGCCGCTTCGTACAATGCAATTTCGGTGGGATCGCCGTTAAGCGCCTGCGCGCCCTGACTGACATCGTTGCTCAGGGCAAGCAAGGGGCCAAGCAGCGGCGCAGTGTCGGGCAAACTGTGATGCCACGCGCCGTCGACAAAAAACTGCTCGGCGGTCATGCAGTTTTGCGTCAGCGTGCCGGTTTTATCGGTGCAGATGTAGGTGACCGAGCCCAGCGTTTCCACGGCCGGTAAGTTGCGCACCAGCGCGTGTTGTTTGATCATACGCCAGGCACCCAGCGCCAACGCGACGCTGATGACCGCCGGCAAGGCTTCAGGAATGGCGGCGACGGCGAGGCTGATGGCGGTCAGCAGCATGATCATCGGTTCTTCACCACGCAGCAAACCAATTGCAAACAGCACCGCACAAATACTGAGCACCGCCAGCGCGAGTCGTTTGCCAAACACGGCGAGTCGTTGTTGCAGCGGTGTTTTGTCATCGTTGGTTTGTTGCAACAAACTGGCGATATTGCCCAGCTGGGTTTGCATGCCGGTGGCAACCACAATGCCCTGACCCCGGCCATGAGTAATCTGACTGCCTTTGAACAGCATGTTGCCGGCTTCGATGATTGCCGTATCGCGTGGCAAGCTGTCGTCTGGATTTTTGTTGACGCTGACGGACTCGCCAGTGAGCAGGGATTCGTTGCATTTCAGGCTGGCCGATTCGCTCAGTCGAATGTCGGCAGCGACGACATCACCAGCTTCCAGTAACACGATGTCACCCGGAACCAACTGGGTGGATGGCCATTGGTTGTGCAACTGGCCGTCGCGAATCACGCGAACATTCGGTGTGGACATGGCTTTGAGCGCGGCCATGGCGCGCTCGGCACGAAATTCCTGCACGGCACCGATGATGGCGTTGAGCAGCACGATTACCAAAATGACAATGGTGTCCACGGCTTCGCCGATGAATCCGGAAATGATCGCTGCGATCAGCAGCACCAGAATCATGAAGTCGCGAAACTGATCGACCACCATGCGCCACCAGGGGCGGCGCTTGCTTTCATGCAGCTGGTTGGCACCGTGCTGTTGCAGGCGAAGTTCTGCTTCGGTGCTGGACAGGCCGGACACCACATCACTTTGCAGTTGTTCGACCAATTGCTGAAGCTGATGTTGGTGCCAGTGAGTGTTTGTCAAAATGTGCTCCGGGTTAGTCAGCGCTGTTGGCGGACTCGCTCAAACACGCAGATGGCGGCGGCAGCGGCGACGTTCAGTGACTCGATTTGCCCCGGCATGGGGATAATGATTTTGTGGCTGGCGACAGCCGCCAATTCGTCACTCAGGCCGGCGCCCTCGTTGCCAAAAACAAAGGCGATGTTGCCGCGCAAATCCAGATCATACAACGATTGGCTGGCGTCCAAGTGGGTGGCGATGATTTTGTCGAACCGGCGGGCAGCGTCGGTGAGTTCGGCGTGTTCGTGCAGGTCCAGCGCAAAGTGCGCGCCCATGCCGCCACGCAATACTTTGGGCGACCAGGCATCAACACAACCTTTGGACAGGTAAACCGCGTCGATACCACCGGCGGCAGCGCTGCGCAGAATGCTGCCCAGGTTGCCGGGGTCCTGAATATTTTCCAGCAGCAGCGCGCTGTTGATCTGGCGCTGCGCGGGACGCGGGATGTTGATCAGTGCCAGCAGGCCGGACGGGGTTTCTACCGGCGAAATCTGGTCGAACAGTTTGGCGTCCAGCAGCAAGGCCGGTTTGTCAGCGAAAGTCTCAAACCAGGGCTGAAACTCCGGGTTGGTTTCGCTGCCGGCGCGTACCAGCAGCAGTTCAGGGCTGCCGCCAGCCTGTTGCAGTGACTGCAGCAGGTGAACGCCGTCGAGCAGGGTCTGGTTCTGTTTGCGGCGCTCGCGCGCAGAGCCGGCCAGCTTTTTCAGTTGTTTAAACTGGGCGTTGTCCGCCGAACTGATCTGGCGAAACGAACTCATGCGGACTGGCTGACCATGTCCAGTGCTACGGCTTCGGCGATTTTAATGCCATCGACCGCAGCTGACAGGATGCCACCGGCATAACCGGCGCCTTCACCGGCGGGGTACAGGCCACGGGTGTTGAGGCTTTGCAGGCTGTCGTTGTCACGCTTGATGCGCACTGGCGAGGAGGTGCGGGTTTCCACGCCGGTCAGTACCGCATCGTCCATGCTGTAGCCCTTGATGTTGCGCTCAAATGCCGGCAGGGCCTCTCGCAACGCCTCGATGGCGTAGGCGGGTAGGGCAGTTGCCAGATCGGTCAGGTGTACGCCCGGCGTGTAGGAGGGTTGGACTTCGCCAAATTCGCTGGATGGCTTGCCGCGAATGAAATCGCCGACCAGCTGGCCGGGGGCCTGATAGTTGCGGCCGCCCAGCTCATAGGCGCGGGATTCCAGTTGGCGTTGCAGCTCGACACCGGCCAGCGGGTGATCGCTGGGGAAATCTTCAGGGGTGATGCCGACCACAATGCCGCTGTTGGCGTTGCGTTCGTTGCGCGAGTACTGGCTCATGCCATTGGTGACCACGCGGCCTTCTTCAGAGGTGGCGGCGACCACGGTGCCGCCGGGGCACATGCAGAAGCTATAGACGCTGCGGCCGTTTTTGCAGTGGTGGACCAGTTTGTAGTCCGCCGCGCCCAGCAGCGGGTTGCCGGCGCTGGCGCCAAAGCGGGCGGCGTCGATCAGGCTTTGCGGATGCTCAATGCGAAAACCGATGGAGAAGGGTTTGGCTTCCATGTAGACGCCTTGATTGTACAGCGCCTCAAAGGTGTCGCGGGCGCTGTGGCCGATGGCCAGCACTACGTGGCGGCTGTGAATTTGCTCGCCGCTGTCCAGTTTGACGCCAGTAACTTGATGGTTGTCGAGCAGCAGTCGCTCGACGCGGCTGCCAAAGCGCACTTCGCCGCCCAGCTCGGTAATCTGTTCGCGGATTTTTTCCACCATGGTGACCAGGCGGAAGGTGCCAATGTGTGGCTTGCTGATGTAGAGAATCTCGTCGGGCGCACCGGCGGCGACGAATTCTTCCAGCACTTTTTGTCCCAGATGGCGAGGGTCTTTAATCTGGCTGTGCAGTTTGCCGTCAGAGAACGTACCGGCGCCGCCCTCGCCAAACTGGACGTTGGATTCGGGGTTGAGCTTGCTGTTGCGCCACAGGGCCCAGGTGTCCTTGGTGCGCTGGCGAACTTCCTTGCCGCGCTCGAGGATGATGGGCTTGAAGCCCATTTGCGCCAGAATCAGGCCGGCCATGACGCCGCAGGGGCCGGTGCCAATGACGATGGGGCGTTCGGTCAGGGTCTTGGGCGCCTGGGCAACGTATTTGTAGCGAGTGTCCGGGGTAGGGTTGATATGCTTGTCATCGGCGAACTTCTGCAGCAGCTTGGCCTCGTCGGCCAGCTCGATATCCACGGTGTAGACCAATTTGATGTCGGACTTTTTGCGCGCGTCATAGCCACGGCGACTGATTTTGAAGGCGCTGATGGCTTTGGCCGGCAGTTGCAGGCGCTGGGCAATGGCTTTGGGCAGGGCCTCGGGAGCGTGGTCCAGGGGCAGGCGCAGTTCGGTAATTCTTAGCATGTCGGGATTCGCAAATTGAGATCAATGACAACGAACCGCGTATTTTACCCTGCTGTTGACCGACTGTCCTGACTAATACCGGCGAATCTGCTTATTTGCGGGCGGAGAGGAATAATCCCGCGACCAGACAGACGCCGGCGGCGATCAGCAGGTACATGACCTGACTATCCATGCCGCCCGTGAAGGTTTGGGTTAGGCGCGCACTCAGGGTTTGCGATAATTGATACGCCCAGCCTGCTAATGCCACGCCGATGGTGACAAGGATGAGCGCCAGTAATTTTTTGCCAGAGGATGACTTGCTCATGAGAAATTCCTTTTGCCGATAATGCCAGCAGGATATCGGCAGGGGATTTGGCAAAGTTCAATTTTTTTGGTTTTACGTGACCAATTACAGGAGTACACTGAAAGCAGAGGCACACAAAAAAGGAGATTATATGTTTGGCGAGCATCACGATAATTTGGTGAAAGAATTTCCTGAGTACAAGGACAAGATTCATCAGTTAAAGGCGAACAATGCGCACTTCAACAAGCTGTACCATGAGTATCAGCACTTGGATCGTGAGATCTGGGGATTTGAGGAAGGTGAAGAAACGCCTTCGGATGACTATGTTGAACAGCAGAAGAAAAAGCGCGCAGTGCTGAAAGATCAGTTGTACGCCATGCTCAAGGCGTAATTCCCTTGTCCCTGCCGGAGTCTCCCGTAACATTGGGAGTGCTCTGGCGCAGGGCGTCCAAAGATTCCTGCAATTGATCTATTTTTTGGTGCAGGCGAATAATTTCCAGATCAGATTTTAGGCTAATGGCGTAGTTGGCTTCGACTTTCGAAGTTATGAATTTTTATTATCCAGTTGCTGGTAGTACCAGCGGAAAAATTCTTCAGATATTTTTTGTTCCAGTTCAGGTGCGCGTTCCGTTGGGCAAAAAAGCGTGACGCTGAAATTGCTTTTTCCTTGATTGGTTGTTGAAATGCTGACAATGGGCTCCAGATTGGCGATGTCCAGCCCGGCACGTTTTTCTATCTTTGCATAGTACTGCGTGGCGGCATCCATATAGCTTGCGCGATAGCGATTAAGGCTGGCCAGTATTTGTGGTTTGACATTGAACAAATTAACTTCGGGCTCGGTGGTCA
>JAOUHV010000013.1 GCA_029884425.1 Gammaproteobacteria bacterium | reverse complement strand
GAGGTTCGGCATGTCAATCCAAATGGACAAATCAGCCTCCGCGGAAAAGGTTATAAGGTCAGTGAGGCGTTTGCGGGAAGACGGATTGCCATTCGTCCAACGAATGTAGACGGCATATTGGCCGTCTCTTATCGACATCAAAAAGTAGGTGTACTAGATTTGCGAAAATAAAAGTGTAACCCATGTCTCCGAACAGGGTGTTACCTATGTCCCCGGTCTGTACACACGGCGCACCCTACGGTTATGGCAGAGAGTTCAGAACCACAACACTGCAGCCCACACCACACCTGCATTCACCAACGACACAAACACTGCCGCCGAGCCAATGTCCTTGGCGCGGCCGGAGAGTTCGTGGTGTTCGGGGCCGATGCGGTCGACCACGGCTTCGATGCCGGAGTTGAGCAGTTCGGTGATCAGGATCAGCATCAGCGCGCCTATCATCAGCGCCAGTTCGATGCCGGATTCCGCCAGCCAGATGGCCAGCGGAATGCCGATGACGGTGAGCCAGAATTCCTGGCGGAAGGCTTCTTCGTTGGCGTAGGCCGCCTTGAAGCCTTTCCAGGAATAACCGGTGGCGTTGATCAGCCGCTGAAAGCCTTTGTGTTGTTGATTGGCCATCAGGCAGTTTCACCTTCGCCGCGCCACACCAGATCCAACTGTTTGGCGGCGCGGACTTCGTCCAGACGACGCACCGGCATGGTGTGCGGCGCGCCTTTCACCAGTTGCGGATCGGTTTCGGCTTCGCGCTGAATCAGGATCATGGCTTCAACGAAAATATCCAGCACGTCCTTGGATTCGGTTTCGGTGGGCTCGATCAGCAGACACTCGGGCACCAGCAGCGGGAAGTAAGTCGTCGGTGCGTGCATGCCCATGTCCAGCAGGCGCTTGGCAAAATCCATGGTGTTGACGCCCAGTTCCTTGGACTGCCTTTTCAGGGTGACGATGAACTCGTGGGTGGCGCGACGGTTGTCGAACGCCATGTCGAATCCGGCCTTGCGCAGCTCGGCCATCAGGTAGTTGGCGTTGAGCGTGGCGAATTCGGCAACGCGGTGCATGCCTTCGCGGCCGAGCATTTTGGCGTAGACGTAGGCGCGCAGCAGAATGCCGGCATTGCCCATGAACGCCGACATGCGACCCATGCTGGCGGGGATGTCGTTTTCTTCAAACAGACGATACTGGTCGCCGTCCTTGCCCACCACTGGAATCGGCAGGTAGGGCAGCAGGCGCGAGTTGACGCCCACCGGGCCGGCACCGGGGCCGCCGCCACCGTGTGGGGTGGAGAAGGTTTTGTGCAGATTCATGTGGATCACGTCAAAGCCCATGTCGCCGGGGCGAACCTTGCCCAGTATGGCGTTGAGGTTGGCGCCGTCGTAGTACAGCAGGCCACCGGCTTCGTGGACGATGCCGGCGATTTCCTTGATCTTGCGCTCGAACACGCCCAGGGTGGACGGGTTGGTCAGCATCAGGCCGGCGGTTTGCGGGCCGACGGCGGCTTTGAGTGCCTCGATGTCAACGTCACCGTTTTCGTCGGTGGGAATTTCCTTCACCGTGTAGCCGCACATCACTGCCGTGGCCGGGTTGGTGCCGTGCGCGGCATCGGGCACCAGCACTTCAGTGCGGGCGGTGTCGTTGCGCGCATCGTGATAGGCGCGGATCATCGCCATGCCGGCAAATTCGCCGTGGGCGCCGGCCATCGGTGCCAGCGATACGCCCTTCATGCCGGTGACTTCTTTGAGGATTTCCTGCAAGTCAAACATGCAGGACAGGAACCCCTGGCTCAGTTTGGCCGGTGCCTTGGGATGACGCGATAAAAAGCCGGGCAGCATCGCCAGTTTGTTACAGGCGCGCGGGTTGTACTTCATGGTGCACGAGCCCAGCGGATAGAAATGGGTGTCGATGGAGAAATTTTTCTGCGACAAACGGGTGTAGTGACGCACCGCCTGCATTTCCGACACTTCGGGCAGCTTGGGTTTGTCCTGGCGCAGCAACGAGGCGGGCAAGCCCTTGGCTTCGACTTTTTTGCCACCTTGCTGGGCGGGATTGATGCGGCCACTTTGGGATTCTTCAAAAATCAGCATGGCGAATTCCTTATTTGCTCAACTGCGACAGGGCCTGAACCAGTGTGTCCAGGTCAGCCTCGGATTTGGTTTCGGTGGCGCACACCAGCAGGGTGTTACCCAGCTCCGGGTAGTCGATCGACAAATCAATGCCGGCGACGATGTCCTGGTCTGCCAGCTTGTCGATGACTTGCGCGGCGGGCCTGGCCAGTTTGACGACGATTTCGTGGAACTGGTGACCGCCGAACTGGGTGGCGAAACCGGCCTTGGTCAGTTTGGCTTTCAGCGCTGCGGTGTTGTTGACCGAAGCGGCGGCGGCCTGCTGTAAACCGTGCGGACCCATGATACTCATGTGGATGGTGGACGCAGTCACCATCAGACCCTGGTTGGTGCAGATGTTGGACGTCGCCTTGGAGCGGCGGATGTGCTGCTCGCGCGCCTGCAGGGTCAGGGTGAAACCCTGGCGGCCATCCAGGTCAACGGTGCGACCGACGATACGGCCGGGCATTTGGCGAACCTGTTCTTCCTTGCAGGTGATGAAGCCGTAGTAGGGGCCGCCGGAGGACAACGGAATGCCCAGTGGCTGACCGTCACCGACGGCGATGTCGGCACCTTTGTCGCCCCACTGGCCGGGTGCGCGCAGCAGCGCCAGACTCAGCGGATTGACCACGGCGATCACCAGCGCGTTGTGGCTGTGTGCCCAGTTGGTCAGGGCGTCGACTTCTTCGAGGTTGCCGAAGTAGTTGGGTTGTGGAATCACCAGCGCGGCGAAATCGCCGGGATTGGCCGGCAGTGACGCGGGATCGAGCACGCCGTTGGCGGTGTCGTAGTCCAGTTCTTCCAGGGAGATGCCCTGATTTTTCACCGTGGTGTGCGCCGCCTTGCGATAGGTCGGGTGTACGGTGCGTGGCATCAGGATGCGCTTGCTCTTGGATTTACGATTGGCGCGTACCGCCATCAGCACTGCTTCGGCCAGGGCCGAGCCGCCGTCGTACAGCGAGGCATTGGACACGTCCATGCCGGTGAGGCTGGCCATCATGGTCTGGTATTCGTAAATCAACTGCAGAGTGCCCTGGCTGGCTTCGGCCTGATAGGGCGTGTAGGCAGAATAAAACTCGCCACGGGTGGCAATTTCCCACACCGCTGCCGGAATGTGATGATCGTAGGCACCGCCGCCGGCGAAGCACAGATTGACCCCGTCCTGGGCAGCGCGTTGCTGCATCAGGCGGTTGATCTGCATTTCGTTCAGGCCGGGCGCAATGGCGTCCAGGCGACCGGTGCGCAGTTCAGCGGGAATTTCATCAAACAAATCATCAATGCTGGACACGCCAATGGCGGCCAGCATGGCGTTGACATCATCTTGGGTGTGAGGAATAAACGGCATGGCGGTACTCTGGCGAATTAGTGGGATTCGGATGCGGCCAAATCAGCGTAGGTGTCCGCGTCCAGCAGCTTTTTCAGTTCGCCGGGGTTGGACATTTTGATGCGGAAAATCCAGCCTTCGCCAAACGCGTCCTGGTTGACCTGTTCGGGAGCGTCTTCCAGCGCGCTGTTACGGGCAACCACTTCGCCAGACACGGGCGCGTAAACGTCGGAAGCGGCCTTCACGGATTCGACCACAGCGCAGGGTTCGCCAGCTTTGACGATGGTGCCTTCTTCGGGAATTTCCACGTACACCAGATCGCCCAGCAGCTGTTGGGCGTGGTCGGTGATGCCAACGGTGACAATGCCGTCATCGCTAACGCTGACCCATTCGTGGGACTGGGTGTATTTGAAACCGGCTGGAACGTCGTTCATGAATTTGTCCTCTTGAGAATAATGTCGTTTACAGTTCGATTTGCGCTTTGCCATTGCGGACAAAGCAGGGTTTAACAATTTTGGCGGGCACTTGCTTGCCGCGAATATCCACATGGACGCGCTGCTCGGCACCTTTGGGAATGCGCGCCAGGGCGATGGCCACGCCTAACGTGGGCGAGAAGCTGCCGCTGGTGATTTCGCCGGTGCCATGTTCGCTGGAGACTTTCATGTGGCCGCGCAGTACGCCGCGCTCTTCCAGCACCAGTCCCACCAGTTTGAATTCGGATTTGCCGCGTTGGGCTTCCAGCGCGCTGCGGCCAATGAAGTTGCGCTCAGCCGGTTCCCAGGCAATGGTCCAGCCCAGGCCGGATTCCAGTGGTGAAGTGGTTTCGTCCATGTCAGTGCCGTACAGGTTCATGCCAGCTTCCAGGCGCAAGGTGTCGCGCGCGCCCAAGCCGCAAGGTTTGACACCTTGTTGCAGCAGGCGATCCCAGAATGCGCTGGCTTTGTCCGCTGGCAGCATGATTTCAAAACCGTCCTCGCCGGTGTAACCGGTGCGGGCGATGAACATGTCGCCGGCTTCGACAGCGAAAAACACGCCCAGATTGGCCGCTGCAGCTTGGGTTTCAGTGCCCATCAGTTGCATTGCCTTGGCGCGGGCATTGGGGCCTTGTACGGCGATCATCGCCAGGTCGTCGCGCACGCTAATGCTGACGCCGAAGGCGGTCGCTTGCTGCTTGATCCAGGCGATGTCTTTGTCGCGGGTGGCGGCGTTGACCACGGTGCGGAACCAGTTTTCGCTCATGAAGTAGGTGATCAGATCGTCGATGACGCCGCCGTCTTCGCGCAGCATGCAGGAGTAGAGTGCCTTGCCGGGATCTTTGAGCCGACCAACATCATTGGCCAGCAGGTGTTGCAGGAAGGCACGAACGCGTTCGCCCTTCATGTCGACCACGGTCATATGGGATACGTCGAACATGCCGGCGTCGTTGCGCACCTGATGGTGCTCTTCGATTTGTGAGCCGTAGTGAATGGGCATGTCCCAGCCAGAAAAGTCGACGATTTTGCCGCCGGCGGCCAGGTGATTTTCAAATAAAGGGGTACGATTGCCCACGTTTCATCCTTTCCAAAGTTAGAAGACGGATTGCACAGCTGTGGGCCCCTCTGTCCACGAAACCTGAGAGTTTAGACGGTGGGAACCGTCCTCCCCTTCGGTGGATAGCCTGTCGGTTTGATGGCTATCGCTCTCCAGAGTCAACTGCCGTCCCCCGGTCCTGTTGCCTGAGCGATTCCGGGCCGGTTGCGCCTTCGGCGTCCCATCAAAGGGACTCTCCCAGGGGGGCTGATGTTGAACGACCGATCATACCGGTAAACAATAAGGATGAAAAGAGTGGTTGATTTGGTTGGAAAATGGCGGGAAGGCCAAGGGAATATCGTTATGCAATAGTTTGCATATGCGACTTGTGTTTGCTAGCATGGCTTTTCGCTGCAGAGGTGTAGACTCTGTTCGTTGGTCGCGCAAGGTATCTGGATGGATCTGATGAAAGCTATCGCTCTGGTGTTCAAGGTATTTTTTCTGTTGATGGTGGTCGGTGTGGCGTCGGCGGCGGAGTTGGCGGTGACGGTGCTGCAAAAAGGTAGCGGTGATCCCATTGCCGATGCCAGCGTGCTGTTGATCAACGGCGGTGAGTCAGAAACCACGGACGAACGCGGCCGGGCCCGATTTGCCGCCGCCAGCGCGTCTGAGCAGGTCAAGGTGCTGGCCGTGGGCTATGAAACCTGGCAGCAACCGCTGGCGGCGGGCAATACCAGCCTGACGGTCTACCTCGAACCACTGGCGGTGGAAGGCGAGGCGCTGGTGGTGGTCGAGGAACGGGTGCAGCAGAAAAGCTCAAAGGTGGCACTTAGCGCGCAAGAGCTGAAACGTGCGCCGGGAACCGGCGGTGATCCGGTGGCGGTGGTTGCGTCGCTGCCGGGAGTGGTGGTGCCGACATCGCCGGGCGGCGGTGAGAGTGGGGCGGGGTTTTATATTCGCGGCAGTGACCGTGGTGAAAGTCTGGTGTGGGT
The DNA here is from genome assembly GCA_029884425.1 of Gammaproteobacteria bacterium. Classification (NCBI taxonomy): domain Bacteria; kingdom Pseudomonadati; phylum Pseudomonadota; class Gammaproteobacteria; species Gammaproteobacteria bacterium. The sequence continues at coordinate 51,005 of JAOUHV010000013.1, read as the reverse complement.
GGATCGCACACCCATCGCTTACCTCTATCACATGGGCGGGCTCTACTCGACTTTACAGCCGGAGCTGCTGCAGGACTTCAACGCCTTTCTGGGCGGTTTTCAGGTGGAATATCCCGATGTGCTGGGCGGTATGCTGGATGTGAAGCTGCGTTCGCCCGAACGTGATCGGCTGCATCAAAAATACAGTGTGGGCACGTATCTTTCGTCGTTTTTGCTGGAAGGCCCGATCGGTGAAGCAGGCAGTCGCCACGGTTTTTTCATCGGTGCACGACGTTCCTATATCGATGCGGTGTTTACCCCGGATGATCTGAGCAGCTTGATCAAGGACGATGACAGGCCCGACGATTTGCAGGTAAAAATAATCCAGGTGCCGGTGTTTGAAGATCTGCAGGCAGGATGGGAATACCGCACCGAGCAGGACAAACTGACGCTGCGCTATTTCTACGCATCGGATGAAATCAAAGTGCTGAATAATCGCAACAAACTGATTGATCCGCAATCTGCCGGCGAGATTGGTGTTCGTGCCGGATTTAAGAGCGCTAACTTCAATTGGGAGCGGCGCTGGAGTGAAAACGTCAACCACGTGATGCCGGTGACCATACTCAGTACAGAAAACAGTTTTCACATAGGCACCGATGTCAACGGCAAGCCCTATTACCTGAAAATTTCCGAAGACGCGCTGTTTGTTCAGCCTGAAGTTCGCATTGCGCAGGGCAAAAATCTGCTGAGTGTGGGTGGTGCCGGCTGGTATTCACGCACGCCGGTGAGCGCCAATATTGTCCGCCAGCCGGGCGAGGAAGACATTGGTCAAATCGATTTCGGCTCGCGCGATGTGTACGGGCTCGACAGTGTATTCCGTGCTGGCATCGTGGCGCCGTACATCAAATATCGTTATCACTGGAACGACAAACTGGTGACCACCGTCGGTGGAAAATACAGTTATGTGCGCATCACCGGCGGAATGGCGTTTGAGCGAGTGTTGCCGCGCATCAATGCCGAATACGAAGTGATTGAAAATACCTGGTTGCTTGGTTCCTGGGGGCAATATGTGCAGGTGCCGCAGGGCAATGAGTTTGCCAGTGGTGCAGGAAATCCACGATTGGGCTACGAAGAAGCGGAACATCGCATCGTCGGTATCAAGCATAAACCCAGTTCAGTGTGGACGCTGCAACTGGAATTGTTCGACAAGCCGATGGATAAGCTGGTGACTTTTGTGAACGGCAAACTGCCACCAGATAATTATCAGAATTTGGGGTACGGCTACGCACGAGGTGTGGATGTGCTGATCAAGCGCGATTTGCAAAATCGTCGCACCGGCTGGCTGGCGTATTCGTATCTGGAAGCGCGTCGTGCTGGTGCGGATGGTGTGCTGCGCAAATTCAGTGGCGATCAACCGCACACGCTGACGGCGATGTGGAGTCAGGGCTTGAGTGGTGATTGGAAAAAGTGGGATCTGGGTTTCCGCTTCCAGTATCACACCGGCCAGCCCTATGATCCAGTGCTGGGCACTACCACCGATGGCAACGGTCGCACCGTGCCGATTTATCCGAGCAAGAAAAACGCAGCGCGCTTGCCTGATTACTGGCAGCTGGACATGAGGCTGGACCGAGCGTTCCTCTACAACACCTGGAAAATGAATTTCTATGTGGACATTTTAAATGTGCTCAATCGCGCCAATGTGACGGGGTATGATTACGGCAGTGAATGGGAACGGGTCAATGATCCTATCGAACAGACGGGGGCGCCGTTGTTTCCAACGTTTGGTATTGAGGCGGAGTTTTAAAGCATGAACGGTGTGGGTTTCATGGAGTTAATGGACCAGGGCGGCCCGGTGATGTGGGTGATTTTTGTGGTCGCCTGGGTTGCGTTTATTCTGTTGTGCGAACGAACACTGCGTGTCATTGCCTGGCGCAAGAGTGCGGCGCAGGCGCAACGCGAATTGCAGGGAACCAAAGACGACACTCTGCCCAAAGGTCACAGTCCGATTGCACAGATTGTGGCGGCGCTGGATTGGTCGCAAATCAAAAAGCGTCAGGATCTGGCCGAGCATATGAGCATCCAGTTGAGCGAATTGATGCCGCGCATGGAAGGCAGTTTGCCGACCATTGCGGTGCTAGGATCGCTGTTGCCAATGTTGGGGTTGCTGGGCACGGTGATGGGGATGATCGAAGTGTTTCATGTTATTGCTCTGCACGGCACCGGTGATCCGCAACAAATGGCCGATGGTATTTCACAGGCGCTACTGACCACCGCCAGTGGTTTGATTATCGCCATTCCGGTGATCTTTTTTCACCATTTGCTGGTGCGTGAATTGCGCTCCATTATCAGCGTCACAGAACAAAGCATGCACGCGGTGTACATTCGTTACGAATCGAGACTGGACTGATGCAGGACTCACACAAAAATCTGTTTCGCGCACCGGAACTGCAGGCGGGTAATCCGGAAATTTCCATGGCACCGCTGATTGACGTGGTATTTCTGTTGCTGATTTTTTTCATGGTGACCACGGTGTTTCCGGAAAATCGCGGACTGGTGATCACGCCGCCCGAATCGCAGGCGGCAGAACAATTGGCGATGAAAAAAATGACGTTCTTTGTTGCCGCCAACGGCGAAGTGGAATTCAAGGGCAGCATCATCAATGTTGCTGACATTCGTCGCATCGTGACCGAACAATTGGCGGCTGCGCCGGATACCGCAGTGTTGGTGCAAATCGATAAAGCCGCTTCCACCGAAGTTTTTGTAAGCGTGTTGGACGCATGCAAACTGGCCGGTGCCAAACAGGTAGGCATTGCCACCAATGCAGCTAGTGCTACGACCGCAAACTAATCCCTGGCCAGTGTCGGTCCTGTTGGGCAGCGCATTGTTGTGGCTGCTGGCGCTGAGCTTGCCCTATCTTGCCAGTCGTAGCGAAGTGCCGCCGAATTCGGTGATAGAAATTGATTTCGTCCCTTGGCAACCACCGGCCGCACCGCAGTCGCCGCCAAAAGCACAGCCCAAGCCAGCAGTGAAAAAAACACCCGTGGAGCCACAGCCCAAACCCGTGGTGCGGGAACCAGTGCTGGCCGAGCAGGTGACGCAGGAAAAGCTCCCCGAACCCACGCCGATCCAGGAACAGCCACAGGCCGAGGTTGAACAAACCGATCTTCCATATAGCGAGGAAGCGTTGCCGGTGCCTGTGGCGCTGGCGCAACTGAGCACCATGCCCAGTTTTTTACATCGAGAACAGCCGGCTTATCCGCGGGCAGAAAAATTGGCAGGCCGTGAGGCGACCGTCAAATTATCAGTGTTGATTGATGAGCAGGGGCGGGTGAGAAAAATTGATATTGTTCAGTCAGGCGGTGAAGCATTTGACCGCGCGGCGGTGGCGGCGATGAAGGCATCGAATTTTGAACCGGCACGGATCGGTGGACAAAAAGTGCCGGTGCGGCTGAATATGCCGGTTAAGTTTCGCTTGCGTTAGCGTGCTCTGTTTGATGACTGAGCGGAACTTCAAACCAGAACGTTGATCCCTTGCCTAACATGGATTCGAAACCGATTCGACCACCCATGTTTTCTACCAATGTTTTGCAGATGCTCAGACCGATTCCAGTGCCTTCAATGTTGCCGCCTTCCTCACCCAGTCGCTTGAACGGCATGAACAAGTCGGTTTGTTCATTTTCGGAAATGCCTTTGCCGGTATCGCTGACACTGAAACGCAACATTTTGTCGTGAGTGGTGACGTAGATTCGAACGGTGCCGCCTGGCACATTGTATTTCACCGCGTTGGATAAAAAGTTCAGCAGGATTTGTCGGACGCGGAGCATGTCGGCGTACACCATGGGTAGATCCTGGCTGAAATGCGGTTCTATGGTGACGCTAAAGCGTTGCGCCTGTGGTTGCGTCATGGCCAAAGCGGTGGACAGGCATTCAATGGGCGAAAAATTATGCAGCGCAAGATTGAGTTTGTTGTTCTCTATTTTTGCAAAATCCAGAACGTCATTGATCAGATTCAGCAGGTGCAAGCCGCTGCGGTGAATGTCATGGAGTGCTTCATTGGCGTGGGTGTTTTTACTCAGTTCGGAGTCCGTGGCCAACAATTGACTTAAGCCGATAATGGCGTTGAGCGGAGTGCGCAGTTCGTGACTCATGGCAGCAAGAAATTGTGACTTGGCACGATTGGCCTCTTCGGCCTGTTCCTTGGCTTTGATCAGATCGTTGCGAATGTTGTGGTCGAGCGTGACATCACGAAGAATGCCAGTGAATGCAGTTTTTTTGTTGACGATGGATTTTCCTACCGACAGCATGACAGGGAATTCGTGGCCATCTTTGTGACGAGCCATGGTTTCTCGACCAATACCAATGACTTTGGCGACGCCGATATCGCGATAGCGGCGCAGATATGTATCATGCCGCTGGGCGTGATTTTTAGGCATGATGGTGCTGAGGTTTTGGCCGATGATTTCTTCGGCAGTGTAGCCCAGCATTTTTTCGGCGGCGCGATTGAATTCTGTGATTATGCCTAGCTCGTCGCTGATGATAATGGCATCGGCGGTATTGTCCAAAATGGCGCTGAGTCTGCGCTCGGCCAAGCGCAAATTTCGGTCGTATTTGCGCTGGTCAATGTAAGACCATAGGCTCATTAGCAAAAACAGCACAACGGCAAAGCTGGTGATGACGGCACCCGTGCGTGTGGAGCTGGAAATGTGTTCGAGAGATTGCTGAATTTCTTGGGCACGAAGTTGGTCATCTTTGGCCATTCCCTGCATGAGGGTGATCATCGAGCTCACGGCTTTTTTTTCATCAATCTCAATGGATTGATCAATTTGTTCTGCGGTCAGGTGTTGTAAGTGCAGATCAATGATTGTCGTTATCGATTGATCATATTGGTCGAGAATGTCGTTAAGATCGTTGATCGCGGCGCGTTCTTCGGCGGAAAGATTCAGGTGGGCATATTCACTCAGTACTCGCTGTGCTTCGGCAATGTCATCGCGAATCAAGGAAACATATTGCGTATCGTCATGCAGAATATAATCACTGAAGTGATGAATTAATTTGTTGTAGCCAAGGGCTGCACGCAGTTTACTGAGTAGAATGGCTTTGTTATTGGAATGTTTGATATTGGCCATCCACAGACGGCTGTTCAGAAAATTCAGTGCTCGGGAAAGTCCGCTGTCATCGATTTTAATCATGGTGTCCAGATCTTGCGGCGGCTGCTGGCCAAACGAATTTTTTTGGGGACCGCCCACCGATTGTACGCCGTGCAGCGCTTCGAGCAGAGATGTCGCCTGGGCGTATTTGGCCAATGCGCCGTTAATGTCGGCCAGGGCCATGCGCTCTTCTTCGCTGGGGTTTTGTTCCAGATAGTGCTGGGTGGTAATGAGGGCCTTGCCCAGGCTTTCATGCAGACGGTCGTGGCTGTATTCGTCGCGGTGAATGATGAAATTTTTTAAATGATGAATAAGGCCGTCATAACCCAAGGCGCCGTTGAGGTCGATGAGATAGATTGCTTTGGTTTGGCGGGCAGAATCGAATGCATTCCAGTTGTTTTGGATCAGTGAAGTTGAATTCAATACCATCAAATAAAAGGAAATTAGAACCGACCCAGCTAGCACCAGAATGGCAATTAAAAAGCCTCTCGCGTTGTTGGCTGTCGTTGTTTTGGGCAATATCATAATCGGTTGCCGGTACGGTCCTTTTAGAATTCACACCAATAACGGCACATTGTGTGGGGGACTTAACCCTATAAAAACACGTAGTTGGCAATTGGTCAGCCTATTTGAGTTCTTTCATCGCGTCGCGCACGCAACCAATTGCCTGATCCAGCTCATTGCGGGTGATGATCAGTGGCGGCGCAAAGCGAATGACGGTGGAATGGGTTTCCTTGCTCAGCAGGCCTTTGGCCATCAGTGCTTCACATAATGTGCGGGCATTGCCGCGATTTGGGTCGATTTCCATGCCGATCAACAGGCCCTTGCCGCGGATTTCCTTGATCCAGGGATGGTCAATTTTTCGCAGTTCAGTCAAAAAGTGTTCGCCCATGGCTTCGGCGTGTTCGGCCAGGCGCTTTTCGGTGACCACGCACAGTGCTTCGTAGCCGACAACGGCGGCCAGTGGATTGCCGCCAAAGGTGGAGCCGTGATCGCCGGGGGTGAAAACGTTCATGACATTTTCTCTGGCGAGGAACATGGAGACTGGCAGAATGCCGCCGCCCAGCGCCTTGCCCAGAATCAGTCCATCGGGTTTGACGTTGTCGTGTTCGCAGGCGAGGAATTTGCCGGTGCGGCCCAGGCCGGTTTGAATTTCATCAGCAATCAGCAGCACGTTGTGCTTTTTACAGATACGGGCGCATTCCGCCAGATAACCAGGCGGTGGAACAATAATGCCAGCCTCACCCTGCACCGGTTCGACAATGAACGCGGCAGTGTTGGGGGTGATGGCGGCCTCTAGTGCGGCGGCGTCACCATAGGGTACCAGTTTGAAACCGGGCGGAAATGGGCCAAACCCGTCTTTGTATTGTTCCTCGGAAGACATGCCGACAATGGCGATGGTGCGACCATGAAAATTACCCTCGCAGGCAATGATTTCGGCTTTGTCTTTTTCCACGCCTTTGACTTTGTAGGCCCACTTGCGAGCAGCTTTGAGGGCGGTTTCCACTGCTTCCGCGCCAGTGTTCATTGGCAACGCTCTGTCCTGGGCGGTGAGCTGACAGGCTTTCTCTAAAAAGGGACCGAGTTTGTCGGTGTAAAAAGCGCGCGACACTACGGTGAGTTTTGACATTTGCGAGGACAGCGCACTGATGATGCGCGGATGTTGATGCCCAAGGCTGATGGCGGAATAGGCGCTCATCATGTCGATGTAGCGGCGGTTTTGATCGTCCCAGACATGAATGCCACGACCACGGGTGAGTACCACGGGCAATGGATGATAGTTGTGGGCACAAAAACGACCTTCGCGCTCGATAATATCTTCAGTTTTTAATATGGGCATAACAGCTCTTTGTAATTTCAACGGCTAACTGCGCCGTTTTGTTGTCAACGTCTCTGGTGGGATTGTATTCAGCGATTTCCAATCCGATCAGCGGTTGTGGGCCACGCATGGTGCGCAGCACATGCAATAGTTCTTTGGCACGAAGTCCTCCTCTTGCCGGCGAGCCAACGCCCGGTGCGTGTAATGGGTCAATGGCGTCCAGATCCAGTGAAATGCCATAGCCGCAGGTCTTGGTATTGACGATGTTCAGCGCTTCCTTGAACACATCTGCCAATCCGCGTTGAAAACATTCTTCGATGGTGAAAACGCGTACCTTAAGTTGTTGCAATAATTGTTGTTCTTCGGCCTCGTAACTGCGAACACCGATGACGCATACTTGCTCTGGTCGCAATTTTGGTGCCGGACCAGCCATTTGGGTTGTACGGTTGTCGCCATGTCCCAGCAGACTGGCCAGTGGCATGCCGTGAATGGCGCCGCTGTGACTGCTTTGCGGTGTGTGGCTGTCCATGTGCGCGTCAATCCAGATGAGACCAAAGTCTGCATTTAACGATTTTTTGACGCCTGACCAGGTGCCGATGGCGCCGGAGTGGTCGCCACCATAGACGCAAAACGCCTGTTTTTGCTGTGCCAGTGGATAAGTGGTGTCCGCGAGTTGTTGGCAGGTGCTGATCACATGATGCCAGTCGTCGCGGTCATGCGCCGGAACGGCGCTGTGAATCATGGCTTGCCAGTGTGCGTCTATGCCTTCACTCTGTAACTGGCGTTCTATGGCAAGTTGCTGCAAATGCATTGGGCCTAGATCGCAGCGCTTGTCTTGTGCCCCCCAGCAGGAGGCCATTCCAATCAAGGATAATTTCATGGCTTTTCGCGGCTTTTGGTTTGCTACATTGTCGACCGGCGTGGGCGACGCATTTAATTTTATACTTTAGGTGGCATGGTTCGTGCCGTTCTTTAACCACACGGATACAGAGTGATGTCATGTGGTACAGAACCGGGAGTGAATAATGTTTTTTGCCAAGGGCAGTGAAGTATTGCAGGCGGTGCATCAGGCGGTGTCGGCGGATTATCTTGCCGATGAAGCTGTGTGCGTCGATCGGATGCTCGCCGAACTGCAACTGAGTGAGCATATGCAGTCGCACATTGATTTGTGTGCGACAGATCTGGTGCGCTCGGTACGTCAGGCGCAGCGCAAGCATGCTGGCGTTGCTGCGTTCATGCACGAATATGAATTGTCCTCGCCAGAAGGTGTGGTGCTGATGTGTCTGGCAGAGGCATTGTTACGGATTCCCGACGCGGCAACTGCAGACAAATTAATTCGCGACAAAATTACGTCTGCCGATTGGCAGCGGCATCTGGGCAAAAGTCACTCGCTGTTTGTCAATGCATCCACCTGGGGATTGGTGTTGACCGGGACGATTGTTCGCGGTGGTTTTGATGGCGAGGCGTTGTTCAAACGTTTGGTCGCCCGGCTGGGCGAATCCATTGTGCGCAAGGCCATACAGCAGTCAATGCGTTTGCTCGGTCATCAGTTTGTAATGGGTGACAGCATTGAGAATGCGCTGCAGCGTTCTGTGCAGGGTGAGTACGCACAATACCGTTATTCATTCGACATGCTCGGCGAAGCAGCGTTGACTGAAGCCGATGCCGAGCGTTATGCGCGGGCATATCGAGATGCGATTGAAGCACTGGCGCAACACGCCACGGGTGATCCTCATGCGCGACCATCGATTTCTATCAAATTATCGGCATTGCATCCGCGTTATGACTTTTTTAGCCATGAACGCGTGCTGGCCGAGTTGACGCCGCGGTTGTTGACCTTGGCAAAGCTGGCGCGAGACAGCGGTGTGTGGATTACGCTGGATGCAGAAGAAGCGGATCGTCTGGAAATTTCGCTGGCGGTGTATCAGCAGGTTTCAGCGCAACTGGGGGCGTGGGATGGTTTTGGTCTGGTGGTGCAAGCCTATCAGAAACGTGCGCCAGCGGTGTTGCGTTGGCTGGCCGAATTAGCCAGGCAACAAGGGCGGCGTATTCCGGTGCGTTTGGTCAAAGGCGCGTATTGGGACACGGAAATCAAACGCGCCCAGGAGCGCGGTTTGCGCGATTATCCAGTGTACACGCGCAAGGAAAATACCGATGTGGCGTATCGTTATTGCGCACAGTTTTTGGCGAATAACCTTGATTTATTTTTTCCGCAGTTTGCCACGCACAATGCGCAAACAGTGGCGGCGATCATGGAGTTGATGCCCAGCTCGGCAGGTTTTGAATTCCAGCGTTTGCACGGTATGGGGGATGCGCTGTACGAACAGGTTTTGGCGCGGCCCGGTTATGCCTGTCGGGTATACGCGCCGGTGGGTAGTTATCAGGACTTGTTGCCTTATCTGGTGCGGCGATTGTTGGAAAATGGTGCCAACACCTCGTTTGTGAATCGGGTCGAAGATGAGCAAGTGCCGGTGGAACAAATCATTGCCGATCCATTGCAGAAAGCACAAACGCATGCATCAAAACGGCATCCGCGCATTGCATTGCCGAGAGATATTTATCGCAGCGACCAGCGTGAAAATTCCGCCGGGGTAGCGTTGCACAATCAAGCAGAATTAAATGAACTGGGAGCGGCGATGAAGGATTTTCCTGGCAAAAAAGGCTATCGGCCCGACAGCGGATTGAGGCGAAATCTATCAAAGTCACAATCCTGCAACCGGTGAAGTGGTTGGCGAAATCCGCGAAGTGGCGGCAGCGCAAATTTCGGCGCTGATTGATGAATTGCAGCAAGGCTATGAACACTGGAGTATGGTGCCTGCCAACGAACGGGCTGATATTTTGCGACGCGCGGCGGACTTGTATCAGCAGCATTCGCCGCAATTGGCCGCGCTGATTGTCGCCGAAGGTGGCCGCACCCTGAGTGATGCGCTGAGTGAAGTGCGTGAGGCGATCGATTTTGCACGCTATTACGCGACGCAGTTTGAAACCATGTTCGGCAAAGAGCATCCGCTGCCAGGGCCGACTGGAGAAGAAAACAAGTTGCGCTATCACGGTCGCGGTATGTTTTTGTGCATTAGTCCGTGGAATTTCCCGGTGGCGATTTTTTCCGGGCAAGTGATGGCCGCGCTGGTGACGGGGAATTCGGTGTTGGCCAAACCTGCGCGACAAACCCCATTGTGTGCTGCGTATTGCGTGGATTTATTGCATCAGGCCGGTGTGCCCAAATCGGCATTGCGATTGGTGCCGGGACCGGGACGAATGTTAGGTGAAAGTGTGCTGGCGCATTCGGCCTTGGCCGGAGTGGTGTTTACCGGTTCGACGGACACGGCGCGTTACATCAATCGACAACTGGCGGCGCGTGATGGGGCGATTGTACCGTTTATCGCTGAAACCGGTGGCTTGAACACCATGTTGGTGGATAGTTCGGCCTTGCCTGAACAAGTGGTGAGCGACGCGATGCTGTCGGCGTTCAACAGTGCGGGACAGCGTTGTTCGGCGCTGCGGGTGCTGATGCTGCAGCGGGAAATTGCCCCCCGGGTGATTGAGTTGCTCAAAGGCGCGATGCAGGAATTGCGCTTGGGATTGCCGAATTTGTTGTCCACCGACGTGGGGCCGGTAATTGATGCGGCAGCGGCGGCCACTCTGCAGGCACATGTGCAGCGCATGGAGTCCGAAGCGGAGCTGATCGCGCGCTTGTCCGTGCCGGCGGAATTGGCCGGCGGCAGTTATTTCCCGCCGCAGGTGTATCGCATTCGGCAGTTGTCCGAATTGACCGAGGAAACTTTTGGGCCGGTGTTGCATATTCTCGAATATGAGGCGAGCGAGTTGCCGGAATTGGTGCGGCAGATCAACGCCAGTGGTTATGGCCTGACGATGGGGATTCACTCACGGGTGGATGAAAATATTCGCTACATCCAGAATCACGCGCGGGTAGGCAATGTTTACGTGAATCGCAACATGATTGGCGCGGTGGTCGGTGTTCAGCCGTTCGGTGGTGAGGGCTTGTCCGGCACTGGTCCCAAGGCGGGTGGGCCAAATTATTTGTTCCGGTTTTGCAGCGAACAAACGCTCACCAATAACACGGCGGCGATTGGCGGCAATGCCCAGTTACTCGGCGGCATGGATTAGCGGCCGAATTCGATGAACTCCAGGGCATTACCGTCCGGGTCGCGACAAAACAGCGCGCGGCGACCGGATTTGCTCAGGGTGTAGGTGATGCCGGCGGCATCCAGGCGGCTGATCAGGGTGTCCAGTTGGGCTAGGCCTATGGCCGTGTGACGATCACGTCCGCCATGACTGGGGCGGCCATCCACCGGATCGGGGTTGGGCAGTTCCAGCAGATGAATTTGCTGTGGGCCGATGTTCAGCCAGGCTCCGGGATAACCCAGCGATGGCCGCTGTGGATCAAGCTCCAGTTGCAGCACCTCGCAATAAAACTGCAGTGCCCGGTCAGTGCTGGCGACGATCAAGCTGCTGTGTAGAATTCCAGAATATTCAATCATGTGAGGTTCTTAGTGTGGCGGTGAGCAAGGATGATCAAGCACTCTATCTTGCCATTGATCAGGGTGGCCATGCCAGTCGTGCGCTGGTGTTTGATGCTCGCGGCCACTGTTATGCGCAGGCCGAGGTGGCCATCGCGACCCATGCGCCGGTACCTTCGCAGGTTGAGCATTCACCCGCAGAGATGGTGGCTTCGGTGCGCGCGGCCTGTGAGCAGGTATTGCTGCAGTTGGGTGAGGCGGCGGCGCGAGTGCGGGCGGCAGGATTGGCGACGCAGCGTTCAAGCATGGTGTGCTGGGATAGACGCACTGGGCAGACATTGACGCCAGTGATTAGCTGGCAGGATACGCGGGCCGAGGAATTTGTTGCCACCCTGAGTGCTCAGACCGAGATGATGCGGCAAAAAACCGGATTGTTCGCCAATGCGCACTATGGTGCCAGCAAAATGAGCTGGTGCTTGCAGCATCTTCCTGCGGTGGCGCAGGCGGCCGAGCGTGGCGACCTAGTGATGGGGCCGCTGGCGAGTTATTTGTTGTTTGCATTGCTCGAGGAGCGGCCTCTGCTGGCTGATCCTGCCAATGCGCAGCGAACCCTGTTGATGGATGTGCAGGTGCAGCGCTGGGACGATGAGTTGTTGTCTTTGTTTGGCTTAAATCGGGCGTGGCTGCCAACATTGGTGGATTGTCGGTTCGACTTTGGGCATCTGCAGCTGGGCCAGTGGCGGATTCCACTGACGGTTTGTACTGGTGATCAATCGGCGGCACTGTTCGCCGAGGGGGCACCGCAGTCGGATTGCTGGTATGCCAATCTGGGAACCGGCGGTTTTGTGCAGCGCTTGTGTGACGATGCGCAGTTTGCACCGCGGCATTTGCACAGCGTGGTCTACAGTGATGGTGCGCAACGTTGGCGCGTGCTGGAAGGGACGGTCAATGGTGCTGCCAGGGCGCTCGACTGGCTGGCGCAGCAGCATCCGGGGGTAGACTGGCGCAATCAACTGGAAGGCTGGCTGCAGGTGTACACCGAGCCAGGGTTGTTTGTGAATCAGGTGTCCGGCCTGGGTTCGCCATTCTGGCGGGCGCAAGGACGCAGTTATTTTCAGGGCGCGGCCACGATCCCGCAGCAATTTGTGGCAGTGCTGGAGAGTATTGTTTTTTTGCTGAACCACAACATGCACGGCATGGTTGGGCAATCGACGCCCGGACGGGTGTTACTGAGTGGCGGCTTGGCGCGCTCCGATGGCTTGTGTCAACGCCTGGCGGACCTTGCCCAACTGCCGGTTCATCGCCTGCATCAGCATGAGGCGACGGCACGCGGCTTGGCATATCTGTTGGCTGGTTTGCCCGAATTCTCCTGGCAAACATCAAATTTTGATTTCTTTTCTCCTCGCAAAAATGATATTTTTCGCGCCGGATACTCGCGCTTTCTCGCACAAATCCAGTAAACGAGTTAGACCAAGTTAACATTTCCATAGAGGTTGTGGTAAATTTTGACCACGACGGCAGGGTTTCGCGGTCAATGCACATTCCCTTAAAGGAAACCTAAGATTAAACCAGTACTGTGAGCGGCATATTTATCCGCAGCTGCCGTGCTGAGATCATTCGGGATATGGACAGGGAACGTTGGGATTGGTTTGATTTGAGGATGATTTTAATGAATTTTATGCCAAATTGGATGAAGAAAACTGTGTTCGTAGCTGCTGCGCTGTGTGTGTCGAGCGCAGCCAGTGCCGAAGTGTTTTTACACGATGATTTCAATAACGGCGATCCGTACATTGCGAGTTCAGCGGCTGGTGTGGTTGTCCCGTACTATTGGCAAAGATATTCGTCTTCGGCATTTCCCAGTGAACAACCTACGGTGACTGAAGCGAATGGGCGATTGAATATTGAGTTGCCAGCAGGTGTTTTTGGTGGCGGCGGTATCATGCTAAATCGGGTGTTGAGTGGTAACACGGCGAATCCTGAGGCTGTAGGTTTGTGGCGCTACGGCGGGAACTATCCGCTGGCGTCTGGCGATACGTTGCGTAATACGCTGGATCCTCGCATGCATTTTCTGGATAACAAAACCCAGGTTTCCATGCCCAGTCGCTATATCCGCGTCAAAGGTATAGAAAGTTCCGGTAACTCATACGACTATGAACGCGGCTTCAAGGTTGAGTTGTATGCCAACTCCCAGCGCCGGCATTTGGCCAGTTACCTGCGCTTCGAATTTGTTGCGAACCGCGAATTGCGCGTGCTGCGCTTTAACAATAATGGCTCAAGCAAGCTCCTTATGACGTCGTTCCTGCCCAATGTGCCTAGCGCCGTTGAAGTGATGGTTGACGAGACTGAATACCGTATTACCGCATACTACGAATTTCCCGTGGTACCAGGTCAACCCGCGTCGTTGCGTTCGGGTCTGACAGTGTTCAGTGGCGACCATGGTATTAACAAAAGCGTTTGGGTTGCGGACATGCTGTACGGTGTAGAGACAAGCAACGTCGATCCGCGTGGTATGACTTACGGTATTTCACCGTTTGCGTACGACCATGAAATATCCAATATCAGCATCGACAGCATTACCTTGGGCGACAGACCTGACACCGCAGGTAATCTTGGTTTCTAATTTTTACGGTTGGTAAATGGCTAACCCCGGGTATGGGGCAACGCGCCAAATGGCGGCATCTTTGGGAGGGGATGGTTGTCCGTAAAGCGTACCCGGGGCTTTGCCTTAGTAATTGTTCCGCATGAAAAACCACGCTCGATTATAGGAAGTGTGGGTGATAATGTTCCCGTTGTGCCCAGCGTGTCCGAACGCTAATATGCGTTGAGCGGTGCGTGAGGCCTGTCAATTTCAGTTCTGTAGTGATGGCATGAAACGAATTATTTTGCTGGTTTTCGCCGTGGTTCTGGTGGGCTGTGACGGCAATTCTGAATTTTTGAGCGCAGTCGCCAAAGGTGAAAATGAACTAGCCAAAGGCTATGTTGCCAATGGTCAGGACGTTAATCAAACCAACCGTTATGGCTGGACGGCGCTGATGTACGCTGCCCGCAGTGGTGATGTTGCCATGATTGAGTACCTTGCCAGCAAGGGAGCCAGTTTGGATGCAACCGATCACGCGGGCTGGACAGCGATGACCCGTGCAGCGAAAGAAGGGCACGCGGCAGCGGTTGAACGCTTGCTGGACCTGGGGGCGAACAAAGAATTGGCGACGGACACGGGTTGGACGCCATTGCTTTGGGCGACGCTGCAAGGACACACCGAGGTTGTGCGTCTGTTGGTTAAGCGAGGCGCTAACTTGCAGGCAAAGACTGAGGATGGTCGAGTGCCGTTGGTGATTGCGATTACTGAAGAACACAACGAGATATTACAAATATTACAAGATGCTGGCGCCAAGGCTTGGTAGTTGGCACGAATGAGGGGGGATGGGAATGACCCGGTGTTCCATGCGAGTGCAGGTGATGCTGGCGCTGCTGTCTGGTGTGTTGTTGGTGGGATGTGGTAGCCAGAGTAGCCGGCCTGGCACGGACTACACGGTACGCGGCAATGTTAGCGCCTATGTCGAAGACGATTCCCGTGTGTTTAAAGAAAAGCCGATATTTCAGCCCTTGATGGAAGATGGTATTCACGATCCTGAAGGACAGGAAATTTCCTCTTTGCAGGAGCCAGCGGCGGCGATGCAAGATTTTCCGGTCGATCGTCGTGGTATGGTGAACTGGGCGAAGGCGATTGATGAGGGTTTGATCGCGCCGCGCGCCACTCGCACTGGTGATGGGGAGATGCAAGTGATGGATATGGATATCCTGCTGAAGAACACGGCGGAGATGCCGTGGGTCCGTTTCCCGCATTTGGCGCACACGCGCTGGTTGGATTGCTCAAATTGTCATCCCGCGATTTTTGTGCCGCAAAAAGGGGCGAATAAAATCAATATGGATGCGATTCTGTCTGGCGAATATTGTGGCCGTTGCCATGACAAGGTTGCGTTTGCGTTGTGGACTTGCGAGCGTTGTCACAGCGTGCCACATTCGGGTTCGCCGCCGGCGTGGTGGCGAAACAGCGATAATCCTATGCCGGTGCAACGGGGGCAGTAACTCTCGATCGGTAGAAAAAAGCCTGCAAATGCAGGCTTTTTTATGCGCCGACGTGGACGACGATTTCGCGAGCGCTGGCCATGTGTCGATGTTCCCAGAGATAAATACCCTGCCAGGTTCCCAATGCCAGTTGGCCATGTATTATCGGGATGCCCAGTGACACCTGGGTAAGCACTGATTTGATATGCGCAGGCATGTCGTCCGAGCCTTCCAGCGTGTGGGTGTATAGCGGATCATCTTCTGCCACCAGCCGGTTCAGCCAGCGTTCCAAATCGTGCTTTGCCGAAGGATCCGCATTTTCCTGGATGATCAGGCTGGCGGAGGTATGGCGCACAAAAACAGTACACAGTCCCTCGCTCACGTCAGCGTCGTTAACCAGCTTTTCGATTTGCGGGGTAATGTTGAGCAGACCTTGCTTGCCGACCTTGATGTGTAAGGTATGGATCATGTCAGCCGCTGGTTTTGGCTGACTTGATCAGTGTGGCGATCTCGCTGAGTTCTTCTTCCTCGGCGATTTCAAGCGCTGTTTTGCCTTCATCGTCACGGGCAGTGACATCAGCACCTTTATCCAGCAGGAATTTCACCGCGTGCGCGTGGCCAAAGCGCGTGGCAGCAATCAATGCGGTCCGCTTGTTTTTGCCACGGGCATTGATGTCTACGCCATAATCGAGTAATTGCTTGAGCAGTTCATTGCGTCCCAAGCCCGCGCTGATTAAAAACGCGTACTCCACGGTAGCTTTGTTAAGTTTGGTCTTGCCCGCCAGCAGTGCGCGAGTGGCATCATCGTGGCCAAAAAATACCGAGTTGGTTAATGCCGAGGCATCGTAGCGATTGGTGACGTTGGGGTCGGCACCTTTGTCCAGCAGTACCTTGATGGCGTCAGCATGGCCGTTGGCCGCAGCAAACATTAAGGGTGTCATGCCATCAATGTCTTGCAGATTAGCTTGCGCGTTGCGTTTTAGCAGGGCCGCAATAGTGTCGCTGTGGCCGGCTTCGGCGGCAAGCATCAATGCGGTTTTGCCGTATTTATTGGCTTCGTCGACGTTGGCGCCCTGATCCAGCAATACGTCTACACGATCGGCTTGACCACGAGCGGCGGCCAGTTGCAGCTCGGTGTAGGAATCTCCCGTGCAGCCTGAAACGGCAAGGGCGAAAAGCAGAACAAAGATAAAATGTTTCATTGTGCGCATGTTTTTTGTAGCGGATGGAACGGGCATTTTAGCCTGTGTTGTGTGTTTACGCGACGTTTACATGGCAGGATGAGTAAAACCGTAAAAATTAGCGCAAAAAGAGAAAATGTCTTAACAAACATTCAAATTTCGGTATATATTTTCACGGTGAATAGTTTAATGCCCTAATTTAGGAGTAGATATCCATGGCAGCCAAGAAAAAGGCCACTAAAAAGAAAGCAGCAGCAAAGAAAGTTGTTGCCAAGAAGACGGTAGCGAAAAAAGCTTCCTCCAAAGCCAGCGCCGTGGCAAAAACGGCTGCGAAGAAAGTTACAGCGCCGCTGAAAAAGTCTGAAACCTCGCCCATCAAGGATGTTATGAGCAAGGCTAGCTTGTTTACCCACCTGTCTGAAGTGACTGGGGTGAGCAAGAAGGACGTAGTCGCTATTTTTAACGAATTGACTGTGGTTATTGAACGTCACGTTAAGAAGAATTCCGCAGAAGAGTTCAAATTGCCTGGTCTGCTGAAGATCAAGGTAATTAACAAGCCTGCGCGCAAAGCACGTAAGGGTATTAATCCTTTCACTGGCGAAGAAGTCATGTTCAAAGCCAAGCCAAAGAGCCGCGCTGTTAAGGTGCAGGCACTGAAGAGCCTGAAGGGAATGGTGGCATAAGATCAGTCGCCGAGAAATTTGGGTAAATAAAAAAGGGCGCTTTTAGCGCCCTTTTTTATTCCATGACATCAGCGGCAGCCTGGGCAAACTGGCGACAAATGACGCGGTTGCGCCCTTGGTGCTTGGCGTCGTACAGGCAGGCATCGGCCTGCGCCAGGAGTTGAGCGGCTATTTTGTCCGCAGTCATGGGCGAATTTTCATTACATTGCGTGGCGGCGATGCCAATGGAAATGGTGACATGCAGTGATTGCTGCGATTTGATCGCATAGCGTGTGCTGGCAATAGCCTTGCGCACACGTTCTGCAATTTCCACGGCTTTTTCCAGGGGGGTGTCGACCAGTAGTGCCGAAAACTCTTCGCCACCATAGCGGCCCAGCACATCACTGGTGCGCAGTTGGGTGCGAATGATGTTGGCAACTTCTTTTAGCACGATGTCGCCGGCATGATGACCATAGCTGTCGTTGATTTGCTTGAAATGATCCACATCAAAGAACAGGACGCACAGTGGGTGCTTTTTACGGCTGGCGGCGCTGCTCTCTTCCTGTAGGCGCTGATCAAAAAAACGGCGATTATTGACGCCAGTCAACACGTCGGTCAGGCCGACCTGTTTTAATCGCTCGGCGGTGGCGACGTTGTGCAGGCACACCGCAACAATATTGGCCAGCCGCTGCAAAAAATCCGTGCCGCTGCCGGAGGTGAAGCGTTCTTCGCTGCTGCTGCCCAGCTGCAGGCTGCCGATGATCTGGCCATTACGAATCATTGGCAGCATCGCGACGCTGCGAAGCGTCATTGAACTGGGAACGAACAGCCCTTCGTGCAGATCGCGACGATACGGGCCTAGCAGCGGTAAAAAGTTATGCCGGTAAATCGCGGTTAAATCGCGCTGCTCTTCAGTGAAGATTAAACCGGGGTGAGTTAGTAGTTCCGCATGCTCGGTCTCGATAATGCGGCGCAATTCGTATTCCGGGTCATGCAGTTTGATGCTGACCTGTTCCAGTTTGGAGGTATGGCGGTAGTCGTTGAGCACCAGCTGCAGCAATTGGTGCAGCGAGCCGCACTCGATCAGTTGCAATTCCAGTTGTTGGAATCGACGCAGCTTTTCTTCATTTTGCCGGGCTTTGGCAATGAAGGATTTGAGCTGTCGGCTAAGACGCTGGTTTTCAAACTGCAGCTCGCGAAGATTGCTGGTGGTTTGCAAGCCGGCGGAAAACGCTGGGGTAGAGTCGTCGGAGAACCCAAAGTTTTTTTTCACAGCGGTCATACGGCGCACCCATCTGCTGGTTTGTTAACCTAATGCAGATGGCGTGCCGTTATTTTGGCGCCTGACCGCTAAATTCCTGTTGTTTCATCACGTTCTTTAAATCATCTAAAGTGAACTTTTGCTTTTTGGCCTTGGGGATGCTGACCTTGAAGGCGTTGTGCAGCCATTGCTGTTCGCCGTTGTTTTGCTGCAGCAGCAAGTGATAGCTGCCCAGCGGCAGATCATTGGGTAGCGACAGGGTGATTTGTGTGCCGTGCTGCTGTTGCTGGATGTTGGACAGCAGCTGGGCGGACGTGATGATGGGCTCGCCGGCGAAAAAAATGGCGTCCTTGGTCAGTGCAATGCGACTGAGGTCGTGAGTGCTGGGGTAAAGCGTTTCCAGTTGCAGGCTGGTGGCGTCCAATCGCAGGAGACCCTGGTCCTGGATGGCGGCGTACAGCACGTTGTCGCGCAGTTGCAGGTCCTGCAGGTTGCCTTGATAGCGCAATTCGCCATCGGCGACATACTGGTTATCGCGGCGGCTGAAACGCTGAATGCCAAATTTTTGGCTGACGACGAACAGTTGTTTGCCCCAGGCGCGCACGATTTTTGGCTGATTGACGCGGATGATTTGGTTTGGTGTCAAATTGGTCAGATTTTTGACATCAAAAATGGCGACTTGGTCGTTGTCAGAAGCTACGAACAAATGCTGCTGCTCCAGCCAGAGATCGCGTACCTGCAGATTCAAGCTGCGCAGCAAACGTGGTTGTGTGCGACGACTGATGTCGATAATGCGCAGCACGCCGGATTGTTCGGCAACGAAGGCGGTATTGCCCGCGAGCACGATCCGGTCGGCGCTGCCCTGCAGTGGCAGATGGCCGATCCAGTGGCTCTGGAACGGATTGCTGATGTCGATACTGACCAGTCCGCCATCGCCGGCGGCGACAAATGCCGTCTCGCCTTGCAGCGCCACGTCGCGGGCATCGCCGGCCAGATCAACCCCCGTTGCCCAAACCGGGTTGAGCACGTTGGTGGCGTCAAACACCTGCAGGCCACGTGAGCCGCTGGCGGCGAAGGCAAAGTTGTCTTTGAGGGCCAGGGCGCGGATTTGGCCGCCTGCCTGGTACTGGTCGACTTCAATCGGTGCCGTTTCGTCACTGATGTCGATGCTGCGCACGCCGCCCCACCAGTCCATAACGAAAATCGAGTCATTCTTTACGCTAAGTCCCCAGCTGGCGCCGACGGTGTCGTAGCGGCTGATGATGCTTGGGCGCCCAGGATTCTTGATATCGATGATGTGTACGCCCGCCTCCCATGAGGCCAGGTAGAGGCGATCGCCCACCAGTTCAATGCCACGGGCATTGCCGGGGGTGGCCAGTTTGCTGATCAGGCGCGGTTGGGAGGGGTTGTGCAGATCCAGAATGTGCAGGCCCTGGTCAAAAAAGGCGACGTAGGCAATGTTGTCGCGGATGACGATGTCTTCGGCAAATCCTTTGGGATCGTACACGCCTTTCAAACCGGGATTGGCAGGATCACTGACATCAAAAATCAGAATGCCGCTGTTGTCGTCGGCCACGTAGGCGAGGTTGTCCTTGAGCGCCACGGCCCAGGCTTTGGCGGGCGTGTTGACGGTGCCGACCAATTTCGGATGGCGAATGTCGGCGACGTTGAGAATATGAAAGCCACCGTAATGCGCCGCCAGGTAGAGCAAATCGCCGCGCAGTTTCATGGTGTAGGCCAAGCCGTCCAGCGGCAGATGTGAAATCAGTTTGGGATGGCGCGGGTTACTCACGTCGATGAACTGCATGCCCTTGTCATCGTCGGCCACGTAGGCGATGCCGTCGCGCACCAGCACGCCCTTGGGTGAGCCCGGCGTCTTGAAACTGGAAACCAGACTCAGCCGATGCGGCACGCTGATGTCATAAATGTGCAGGCCGGAGAACCAGTCGGCCACGTACAGCAAGTCGTCCTGAATAAACGAGCGGCGGCTGCCGCCCAGATTGACGCCTAGGTTGCTGATTGCCGGGGTGCTTTCGGCAGAAAAATCGATAATCAGCAGCTCGCTGTCGGTAAGCACGTGGGCCAGACCTTGCTCCAGGGCGATGGAGCGCGGCGGTGCGGGCAGGCGAAAATCAGACAGCAGCAGCGGTGTTTCCGGGCGGGTGATGTCGAACAGCGATAACACGCCGCGATCATCGGCCACCAGGACGCGGTTGTTGAGCTTGCTGACCTGGCTGATGCTGCCCAGTTTGTTGTAGCTGCCGGCCCATTGCAGTTTTTGCTGGTTATCGCGGCGCAGCAGCGTCAGGCCGGTACGGCCATCGGCGACGGCGATGGGCCATTGCTGACCGGACAACTGAAAGCTTTGCGCATTGGAGCGATACTGGCCCTGCAGTTTGAGTTGTTGACCATGGCGCTGAAAATCCAGCAGGCCCTGTTGAGGGTCCAATACCAGACAGCCTTCGGGGGCGGCGCTGAGTGAGACGTCGGCGCGCTCAAGCGGCGTTTGTGCCTGGATGGCTTGTGGCAAACCATTTTCCAGCGGAATGTACAGCAGGGTTTTGCCTTGCAGTGCGCACAGATGGTCGGTTGTGCTGGCCAGGGTCTGTACCGGGGCGGACAGACGCAGCTCGCCAAGTTTGCGTACATCAAGGGGCTCGGAGGCGTCCACCACGGTGATTGCCGGGTGGGCGTCGCTCAGATAGATGAGTTGTTCCTGGCTGCTGATGGCCAGAATCGGCTGTTCGGTGTGGAATTCGCTGATGAACTCCAGTCCTTGTGCGCCTTCCGCATAACCGTTGATTTGTGTGCCGCTGTTAACCCAGCTCATGCCGTATTGGCTGATGACCTGGCTGCCTTGTGCCGGGACACGTTGCTGGATGTACGGATCGCCGGGCAGCAGTGCTAGTTGACTGCCGGCAGGCCAGCGATCGAGTTTGATGTTGACCTGTTGAGCGTGGCGCACCAGAACCTGGCTGGGCTCGACGCTTTCAACCTGGAGGCGGGCGGCGGGGGCGGTACTACAGGCATTAAGCAGACCCAGGGCCAGTAGCGACCCTGGGAGAAAAACAGGCAGTTTATTCACGAGCAATCACATCTTTCAGTTATTTCAAAACGTCCGCAATTGGATCTCTCGGCGCAGACTTTGCGGGAGCGGGTGTGGGTGGAATGTATAGTGGCTGTGCCTGGGTGAGCTCGCCAGCAGCGGTCATTACCCGTGCCATACTTTTCGCTTCGGTTTCGCCAATGGATTCGGGTACATAATAAAAACCACGCCATTCTTCCTGAAAAGCCTTGGTGTGGATGTAATAGGATTCACCGGCGACAAAATCAAACGGCCGGGCGCGCCAGACTTCTACCGGTGCAGGGTTGGTGGTTAAGCTGGTTCGGGAGAAAATCACGATATCGTATTGGCCGGGTTTGAGGCGAATCAGGCTGTATTCACCCTGCGCCAGTGACAGCAGCGGCTGTTTGCCGATTTCGATGCGAAGATTGTCGTCGGCGACGCCACGGCTGCGTTCGGGAATCTCGCGTAAAAAATATACCTTGGCGTGGCTGGCTTGTTCGGAATTGATGATGGCTGGGTGGTTGGCGATCAATTTGGTGGTGGTGCTGCAGCCAGCCAATGTTAATACCAGCGACGCAAACAGCAAGGCGAGCGTGCTTCTCATGAGGATTCCCTCCATCTGGGCTTATCGTTTTTATTGTGCGTGTTAGTGTACCGCAAAGCTTGGTTTACGACACCCTTGGAGGAGGGCGTATTTGGTGACGAGTTTGAGTGGCCGGGCCGGCTGTGCTAAAAAGCGGCCACTTCAAGAAATAATCCCGCTCAGCCGACTAGGGGGACATGTTGGCCGCTACCGAAAATCCTATGTCACCGATGCAGCGCTACCAGTCTGATCTGGCCAGGGGCGACTTGACGCCCGATGCGGCGCAGTTGCGGGCAGTGCAGCGGCTGCAGGATTTGTATGAGCGTTTGCTGCAGCCACAGGAGGCGATGGGACTGTTAGGTCGGCTGATGGGAAAGCGGTCGGCCAAGGCGCCGGAGTGTGGACTGTATCTGTGGGGCGATACCGGGCGCGGTAAAACCTACCTGATGGACACATTTTTCGACGCATTGCCGTTTACGCAAAAGCGACGGGTGCATTTTCAGCATTTTATGAAAGACATTCATCAGGCGCTGAAGGATTTACCCAAAACGCCGGACCCGATGCCGCTGGTGGCGGCACAGGTGGCGGCGCAAATTCGCGTGCTGTGTCTGGACGAGTTTCAGGTGCTGGACATCACCGATGCCATGATACTTGCCGGCTTCCTGCAGGGATTGTTTGCCCAAGGGGTGACGTTGGTGACGACCTCGAACATTGCGCCGGACGACTTGTACCTCAACGGCTTGCAGCGCAGCCGGTTTGTGCCGGCCATCGGACTGCTGAAGCAGCACACCGAAACCGTGTTTCTGGACAGCGCCACCGACTATCGGTTGCAGTTGCTGGAAAAAGACGGAACCTATCATGTGCTGGGGTTTGATCAAGGTGATGAGCTGCTGTCGGCGGAGTTTGCCAAAGTGACCCAGCAGACCCCAGCGTCGGGAGTGATGACGGTGAACGGTCGGCAAATTCCGGTTCGTGGCTGTCATGGTGATGTCGTTTGGTTTGATTTTGCCGCGCTTTGTGATACACCTCGATCATCATTGGATTACATCGCCATTGCCCAGGAGTACCAGACCTTGCTACTGGGGCGGGTCCCGTCCATGCGGGGCGGGCGGGACGACGCAGCACAGCGTTTTATCCAGTTGGTGGATGCGCTGTATGATCACGGCGTGAAGCTGGTCGTGGTCGCAGAAAAAGCGCCGGATGAATTGTATGGTGAGGGACGCCTGGCGTTCCCGTTTCAACGAACCCAAAGCCGCTTGTTTGAAATGCGCAGTCATGAATACCTGGGGCGCAAACACGGCAAACAGAATGATTAATGAGATTGTAAGGAGCAAAAATGGCGTCAACTGTTGATGAACTCACCGTGGAATATGTTGAAGACGGTATTACCACGGTTAAGGAGCTGGATAAAAAGGTGCTGACCAAGGGCGCTTGGGCCACACTGATTTTCCGCTATCAGGATTGGGACCGCGCCAAAGAACAGTATGGTCCGGACAAGTACACCATTCGTCGCTATCAAAAACGCAATGGCGAGTACATGACAAAATCAAAATTCAATATTTCCAGCCGCGACCAGGCGGAGCAAATCATCAATGCTTTGCAGGAATGGATTAAAGCCGAGTAATAGCGGCTTGTATCCATGTCTAAAAAGCCGCGCATCAGCGCGGTTTTTTTTATGGTTATCAGATGGCGATTCGGGCAGCAACCCGCAGAGGATGGGCTAGAATTAAAATTGGCTAGCTTTTGATGTGTGGCCGCCAGTTGCGACGACGAGCGTATTGAATAAATTTTTTTAGTGGTGAAACAGTAGTTCTATAATGTGCGCAACGCTGCAAATCGAAGTGTAAGTCAGTGAGTGATCAAGGATGTGAAGATCATTTCTGCAGAGAGCAACGGCACATTGGGAAAGTTCACAAGCTAAACGAAGGAAATCATATGGCAGATTTTGGCAAGGCGTTTGAGCATACGTTGAAAATGGAAGGCGGTTATGTCTTTGATCCAGATGATCTGGGTGGCGAGACATACCGTGGTGTATCACGTCGCTATTTCCCCAAGTGGGAAGGCTGGGTGATGATCGACATGGCCAAAAACAAGGGAAATTTTCCCAACAGCCTGGGGGCGAATGACCCGCTGCAAAAAGCGGTCGAAAAATTTTACCACTTCAATTTTTGGGACCGCGTCATGGGGGACGAAATCGTTGACCAGGATGTAGCGGAAACCATTTTTGATTTTGCAGTGAATGCCGGAACCAAAATCTCGGCGCAATTGGCGCAGCAAGTGGCTGAAGCGACCGCTGATGGCGTGATTGGTCCAAAGAGCGTGGAAAAGATTAACGCCATGGACCCGGCCAAGTTTATTGCGATGTTCACGGTTGCCAAGATTGCGCGTTACGTTCACATATGTGAACAGCGAAATGAAAACAGAAAGTATTTCTTCGGATGGATAAAGCGTTCTTTGGAGGGGGTGTAACATGGCAAATTTGTTAAGCAACTTATTCAGCAAGGGCGCGGCAAATTTGGTGGATGCCGTAGGTACTGCGATTGACAAAAACGTCACCTCGGATGAAGAGCGTAAAGCGCTGGAAAATGAAGCGGCCAAAGCCAAAATGAACCACGACATGGAAATGCGTGCGTTGGGCATCAAGGAAACAGAGGCATATCTGGGGGATACCCAGAGCGCTCGGACAAATCAAACCCAGATTCAGGTGAGCGAGCATGCCAGCTGGTTGGCGAAAAATGTGCACTCATTGATGGCTATTGGCATCGTAGGTTTAACTTTTGGCATGTACGGCTGGATTATCAGTGCGCCAGCGGGGCATTTGGAGAGCAGTGGCGTGAAAGAGATTGTGATCTACATTCTCGGAGCGTTGACCACGATTTCCACCCAGGTGGCGGCATACTACTACGGCTCCAGCCAGGGCAGTGCGAAGAAAAGCGAAATTATGGACAGAATGTCGGCTCGCGCGACTGAGAAATAATTTTACTTCGCAAAAAACTAAGGGGCGTTTCGCCCCTTATTTCTAATACCGAACCCGTCTTAGTGCATAGCGCTCGCCGAACATGACCGGGCGATAGCTCATTTTCACTCGCTGTAAATTTTCCAGGCCCATATCGTCGCCGGCATTGATGTAGCGACAATCCGCCAGGCTGCGACAGAATTCGCGGAACAAATACTGCGCGGCAGCAGGGATGGAGAAATTGGTCTTCTCGAACAGGATGCTGGCCATGTCGGCGTTGATGCGCTCGCCGAAGGTAAAGCCTTCCAGTTTGTCGTTGACGATCAGGCACAGGCCGCTGAGATGGAGCGCGTCAAAATGTTCGAGCATGCGTTCGATGCCCTGACGTTCCAGCTCGGCAGAGGCAAGGAAATTCGCCAATGTGGTTCCGCTCAATGGCTGTAGGCGGTCGCGCAACCAGGTGTTGAGCAGATCACGAATACCGTCGTGATGATCGGCGCGCATGGGCTCCAGGCGATGCTCGGGGAACAGGCGCAAAAACTGATTAATCTCGCCACGCTTGCTCTTGTAGGCATTGCCTTTCAGCTCGATCAGGTCCGTGGTGTTGTAGATGTAATCAGGTGGCAGTTTTTCCAGCAGCCACTGGGCATCACCCTCCAGCAATTGGGCGAAATGCGCGCTGACGTACTCTACCTTGGACCAGCGGCGGCGGTGGTTATAAAAATCCATCAGGTCAAAACAGTGGGCCAGTGCCTGACGCTGGTTTTCGGGTTCGCCGATGGGCGGCAGCAGCATGGTCAGGTGGTCGCCGTTGAGACTGAACAGGCAAAAGCAATCGTTGAAAATCTGGTAGAAGCCGCTCATGCGGGTCATCCAGATGAAATTATTGGAAAAACTGAAATCGGCAAGGAGGCTGTCGGCCGAATTGACGTAGCGATCAAAAACAGCCTTGCTGTCTATGGTCAGTGGAATCAGTTTCTGGTCACCGATGCCAAGGTAGCATTCGGTTATGGGATAGTGTTCGTGGGCGGCGGGAATGGGCAACGGTGAAGCAACGATGGGACTTTGTAGGTCATCAAGCAAGTCAGATTCGGACATGGGTTTGGTTGCGCTCCTGCGCGTCAGAGTTAAACGGTCGAGCCGTTTATCGGCGGGTTTATAAAGCAAATTGAGGGAAAAGAGAAGATGGGGAAGGGGGGCGGCGGGCAATATATTTTGCCCGCCTGGGTACAGCCTTATTCGACAGTGACGGGGTGGAAATCGACGACGGGATTAACATCCGCATCATAATCAACGCCTTGTACACCAAAGCCGAACAATTTCAGGAACTCGTCTTTGTAGCCCTGATAGTCGGACAGCTGGAAGATGTTTTCCGAGGTGACCTGGGGCCAGATTTGTTTGACTGAACGCTGGATCTCCTCGCGCAATTCCCAGTCATCCATACGGATGCGCTGGCTGTCATCCAGGTCGGCGCCGCCGTCTTTGTAAATCTGGGTGCGGAACATGCGGTCGATTTGCTCCAGGCAACCTTCGTGAATGCCCTGAGTCTTCATCAGCTTGAAGCAGATGGCGATGTACAGCGGCATGACCGGAATCGCCGCCGAGGCTTGGGTGACGACGCTCTTGAGCACCGCGACATTGGCGCTGCCGTTCACCGGGGCTAACAGTTTACGCAGGGCACCAGCGGCACGGTCCATATCCTCTTTGGCTTTACCCAGAGCACCGTGCCAGTAGATCGGCCAGGTGATGTCAGTGCCGATGTAGCCGTAGGAGACGGTTTTAACGCCCTTGGCCAGCACGCCGGCGTCCAGCAGGGCTTTCATCCACAGTTCCCAGTCTTCGCCGCCCATAACGGTCACGGTGTTGGCGATTTCTTCTTCGCTGGCAGGTTCAATCACTGCGTCGATCATCACGTCCTTGCTGGTATCAACAGCGCGGGCGCGGTAGGTTTCGCCGATGGGTTTGAGGGCGGAGCGCACCAGTTCGCCGCTGTCTGGCAATCTGCGCACTGGGGAGGCCAGCGAATAGACCACCATGTCCACCTGGCCCAGATCCGCTTTGATCATTTCGATGACTTTGGCGCGCACTTCGTGCGAGAACGCGTCGCCGTTGACGCTCTTGGCGTACAGCCCAGCACCGTGTGCGAATTTTTCAAACGCGGCGGAGTTGTACCAGCCAGCAGTGCCGGGTTTGGTTTCGGTGGCGGGCTTTTCCAGAAACACGCCAATGGTGGCTGCGCCAGAGCCAAACGCGGCAGTCACACGCGAGGCCAAGCCATAGCCAGTCGAGGCGCCGATCACCAGCACCTTTTTTGGGCCGTTTTTAACCGGGCCGCCGGCCTTCACTTTGTCGATCTGTTCGGCCACATTCAGGGCACAGCCGGTGGGATGAGTGGTGGTGCAGATAAAACCACGGGTCTTGGGCTTGATGATCACAGCTAGTTTTTCCTCAAGAAAGTTATCAGGCACGGCCTGGGTTTAAGGGTCACTGTTGGGGATTATCGCAGAATATGCCGCAGGTTTCATCGATTGAGCGTGAATGCCAGGGCGGGTGCTGATTGGTGTAGCTAGTCGTTGCTGGGTGAGGGGTTGTCACCGGCACAAAAAAACCGGAGCAAGCTCCGGTTTTTTATCGATCGCAAAATTTCTTACAGCTTGTCGGCGTTGCCGGCCAGGTAAGCAGCGACACCGTCTGGTGAAGCGGTCATGCCCTTGTCGCCTTTGTTCCAGCCAGCTGGGCAAACTTCGCCGTGTTCTTCAGTGAACTGCAGCGCGTCAACCATGCGGATCATTTCGTCAACGTTACGGCCCAGTGGCAGGTCGTTTACCACTTGGTGGCGCACTTTGCCGGTCTTGTCGATCAGGAACGAACCACGGAATGCAACTGAACCGTCTGGCAGTTCCACGTCGTAGGCTTTGCAGATGGCGTGAGTCATATCGGCCACCAGAGTGTATTTCACTGGACCGATACCGCCCTTGTTCACGGGCGTGTTACGCCAGGCGTTGTGGGTGAAGTGAGAGTCGATGGACACGCCGATCACTTCCACGCCGCGCTTCTTGAACTCGTCCATGCGGTGATCGAACGCGATCAGCTCGGAAGGGCAAACGAAAGTGAAATCCAGTGGGTAGAAAAATACCACTGCGTATTTGCCTTTGGTGGCCTTGGCAAAGTTGTATGTATCAACGATTTCGCCGCTGCCCAATACTGCCGGTGCAGTAAAGTCTGGTGCTTGACGTCCTACGAGTACGCCCATGATGGTCTCCTTATCAGCAAGGTGGATTTAAGAAGCCGCTTACCACCGTGAGGTAGATTGCGGGATAATTCTTTGATACCCAGAAGGGGTAAATCTCCCACTAGTCTACTGGGAAACCTGCGACACTTCAAATTTAGTCCAAGAATAATAGCCGTTGTGTGGGACGCTGTGTTTTTGGGTGACTTGCATGGGGAAGTTAAGCTGGCGCGACTAAAAAAAAGGGCCACCAATGGTGGCCCTTTGAGATATTGGCGATGGATTGCCCTTACCAGGTGTGAGTATTGGCCACGACGGTACCACCGATGGTGCTGGTAATGGTTGCGTCGGTGCAGCTGTTGAACACCACCTCAACCGTGTTACCGAGGCTGTCGGCTACCGTGATGCTGCCCTCAGAAGGTTGCCAGGCTGGAGCGCAGTTAAACTTCAGGGCTGGGTAGGTGGTGATGTCGACGTAGCCGTGGGTTGGATGGTAGATACGGGCGTTGACGGTGTATCCCGTGGCGTTGTCGCCAATTACGTCGGCATTTTCGACGCGGTACACGGTGCCGTCAGTGCCACGGAAGTCGCTGAATTCAGTGGTTGTCATGTTGACATAGTCGTATTCAAAACCACCGCTGAAAGTGAAGGTTTCACCCTGATAGATGATGGTAACGTTGGTGAAGGTCATGCGTTGGAAAGTGGCGTTGTCGTCGAAATAGGAGATGCTACCGGAAATAAGGATTGGGTCAGGAGTGCCTGTAAAACCGAAGTCCATATCCATGCAGAAATTGTTGTAGACGATGCTTCCCGACGTCAGATCACCATTCATGGTGGCAGAGCCGCCGCAGTCGCCGGGTATGGTTTGGGCGGCCAGCTTGGGTTGCCCAGCAGTCTCGGCGCTGGCTGCTTTTTGTCTAATGAAGCCAACCGAGTCCTTGGCCTTCATGACTAGCCCTGAAGAACCCAGCGGATTGTTGTTTGAAGTAATGCCGAAGTTAACCGCTTCGGTGGCTGCCAGGCCAAGGGTGTCGGCGTTGCTGCTGTCGATGGCGGCGGCGGTTGTGGTGCCGCTAAATCCGAGAACAGCGGGGGCTGGGCCACCGCCACCGCCGCCGTCATTACAGCCACTGACGGCGGTTACCAACAGCAGTGAAATGAAGCCGAGGCGTAGGGTCGAGTTAAACATAATGCACTCCTGTGATTTGAATGGGTTTGAATAATCCTTGTGCGGTTATTGGCCGCAAATCCACTAACGACCTTGATGTGGGCCTACTTGAGCTGTCG
Organism: Gammaproteobacteria bacterium; assembly: GCA_029884425.1. Classification (NCBI taxonomy): domain Bacteria; kingdom Pseudomonadati; phylum Pseudomonadota; class Gammaproteobacteria; species Gammaproteobacteria bacterium. Next base: position 21,288 of record JAOUHV010000013.1, on the reverse strand, counting down.
GTTTACATACGGTGCTGGATGTGGGCTAGAATGCGGTTTTTTGTGAGGGTCGAACCGTGGAAGAACGCATCATCGAACTGGAAACCCGTCTGGCCTACCAGGAGGACCTGCTGCAGGAGCTCAATGACCGCATTGCCGAGCAGCAGTTGCAGATTGACAAGCAGGCGATGCAGATCGGTTTGTTGCGGCAGCAGATGCTGGCGGTGACGCCGTCGAACGTGGTGGATCTGAGCCAGGAAACGCCGCCCCCCCATTATTGAGGCAGTGCTATAATCGCCGAAAATCAAACCATTCCGGCGAGAATCAATGAAATACAAGGATCTGCGCGAATTTATCGCGAACCTCGAAGCGCGTGGCGAGCTAAAGCGTGTCAGCCTGCCCGTGGACCCCAATCTGGAAATGACCGAAATCTGCGACCGCACCTTGCGCGCCAAGGGGCCGGCGGTGTTGTTTGAAAATCCCAAGGGTTATGACATCCCGGTGCTGGCCAATTTGTTTGGCACGCCCGAGCGCGTCGCCATGGGCATGGGTGAGGAAAGTGTCGAAGCGTTGCGCGAAGTGGGCAAACTGCTGGCGTACCTGAAAGAACCCGAGCCGCCCAAGGGGCTGAAAGATGCCTGGGAAAAATTGCCGGTGTTCAAGCAAGTGCTCAACATGTCGCCCAAAGAAGTATCGCGTGCGCCGTGTCAGGATCATGTGATCGAAGGCGATGCGGTGGATTTGTCTAAGCTGCCGATCCAGACCTGCTGGCCGGGCGATGCTGGCCCGCTGATTACCTGGGCGCTGGTCGTCACCAAGGGGCCGAACAAGGAACGGCAGAACCTGGGCATTTATCGCCAGCAGGTGATTGGCAAGAATAAAGTCATCATGCGCTGGCTGGCGCATCGTGGCGGCGCGCTGGATTTTCGCGAGTGGCAGCAAAAATATCCGGGCAAACCTTTCCCGGTGGCGGTGGCGCTGGGCGCTGATCCGGCGACGATTTTGGGCGCGGTGACGCCGGTGCCTGATACCTTGTCGGAATATGCGTTTGCCGGCCTGCTGCGCGGCAGCAAAACCGAAGTGGTGAAGTGCAAAGGCATTGATTTACAGGTGCCAGCCAGTGCCGAGTTCGTGCTTGAGGGTCACATTTATCCCGACGAAATGGCACCGGAAGGGCCGTTTGGCGATCACACCGGCTACTACAACGAGGTGGATAATTTCCCGGTGTTCACTATCGAGCGCATCACCCATCGCGACAAGCCGATTTATCATTCCACCTACACCGGACGTCCGCCCGATGAGCCGGCGATTCTGGGCGTGGCGCTGAACGAAGTGTTCGTGCCGATTCTGCAAAAACAGTTTCCGGAAATCGTCGATTTTTATTTGCCGCCGGAAGGTTGCTCCTACCGCATGGCGGTGGTGAGCATGAAGAAACAGTATCCCGGCCACGCCAAGCGGGTGATGCTGGGGGTCTGGTCTTTCCTGCGTCAGTTCATGTACACCAAGTTTGTGATTGTTTGCGATGACGACGTTAACGTGCGTGACTGGAACGATGTGATCTGGGCCATGACCACGCGCATGGACCCGGCGCGGGACACGACAATGATTGAAAACACGCCGATCGACTATCTTGATTTTGCTTCGCCGGTTTCTGGTTTGGGCTCAAAAATGGGTATGGATGCCACCAACAAATGGCCGGGCGAAACCACCCGCGAATGGGGTGTGCCCATTACCATGAGCGACGAGGTCAAGCAGCGTGTTGATGCAATGTGGGCGGAACTGAATCTGCTGTAACGAGTATCGCTGGCGGTGTTATGCCGCCAGCGGCAGGGTGACGTAGAACGTTGCGCCTTTATCGGGATTGTTGTGGAAGCCAACGCTTCCACCCATGTCTTCGGCCAGTTTTTTGGAAATGGCCAGTCCCAACCCGGTACCTTTCTGGACGGGGCGGTCATCGGAACCATCGGCCTGTGAGAAGCGGCTGAAAATCCTGTCCTTAAATGGGTCGGAAATGCCTGGCCCTTGGTCGCGGACGTAGATTTTGACTTGATTGTCCACTTGCTCAATGCCAAGGCCCACGCGAGAACCCTGGGGCGAAAACTTCACGGCGTTGGAAATAAAGTTGGTGATGATTTGCAACAAACGGTCGGCGTCAGCGACGACAGCAAGATCGGCGGAATGTTCGATGACCAATTCGCGCGCCATGTTTTGCGCGAAGGGCAAATTGTCCGTAGCGGCGCGTTGCAACAGTGGCCAAACGTCGATTGTGTTTAGACGATAACTCATGGCGCCGGAATCCAGTTTTTCAAAATCCAGCAGATCGTTGATCAGCAATGACAGGCGCTCGACGTTGCGGCTGGTGATGTCGAGCAGCTTTGCTGCTTCATTGGGCTGGCTTGCCATGGCACCAGAGGCCAGCAAGCCGATGGAGCCTTTAATGGATGTCAGTGGCGTGCGTAATTCGTGACTGACATTGGCAATGAATTCCTGCTTGAGTCGCTCGGCTTCTTTGCGCTGGCTGATGTCCACAATGATGCAGCTAAAAATGATGCCGCGCTTCAGGTGAATTTCGCTGGTGGAAATTTCAACAGGAAAGTTGCGACCGTCGCGGTGGCGCGCGGACAGTTCGCGCCGTCCTGCCTGGTTGTTCTCACCCGAGAAAAAATCGGGGAAGATTGTCGAAATGTTTTTGCCGATAATATTTTTCGGTGATTGCCCAAACATGACTTCGGCGGCGTGATTAAAACTTTCGATTCGGCCATGTTGATCCAGAGTAATAATGCCATCAATAGAACGCTGCAAAATGGAATCGGTTTGCAGATTAACCTCTTTGAATGATTCCGCAACGTGCTGCGACATTTCTTGCGATTGACTGGAAAGCTGGTGCAGTTCGGAAATGGAGCTTTGTGGCCATGTCAGTGATGCACCATCACGCAATTTGTTGATGATGTTTTGGGTGGTGTTGGCCAGGCTGATGATTTGTAAACTCAGAGCGCGACTGATTACAAAGGCAATAAAGGCGGCGATGAAAACAACGATTGCCAGTATTTTCAAAGAATCTATCTGGTGGCTCTGGATCTCATTCATGACCTCCAGACTGGGGCGTGCCGCCAGAATACGAAATTGATTAGACGCATCCGTCGATTCATAGAAATACAGCGCTTTTTTCCACCAGACCATGAGTGGCATGCTGTTTCTCTCTGGCCACCAGATCTGTAAACCAGACGGATAGGTTTGCGTGCTGCCCTGGTCTGAGAAAATGCTGCTAGCCGTAAATATGGTGGTGCTGGCAAGAATTTCGTTGTTGCTATTCAAGAGCGCAAGCTGGGTGTCGCCGGCAAAAATGTTGGCTGCGTCGCGGAACGTGTTTGAAAGTTGATCCGGGTCATTGTTATCGGCAGCGTGAAGATTGATATATTTTGATACTGCCTGGGTTTGCAGTTTTAAATCCGTGAGTACGTTATTGGTGCTGCTGTCCAATGAATCCTGGTTTTGGTGAATGATAATGGTCAGTGCTGCAAATAAAGACAGTGACAGCAAAGTGGAAAAAATCACATCGCGCAGTTCCAGTTTTACGCCGTTTTGGTGGTTAAATCTGCGGGTCAATATGGTGATTAAGTGAATGAGGTGCGTGGCAACAATGGCATTGATGATGCCGTTGATGGCCTGTTTGAACATAATTAGCTGGGTGGCGGTACTGCCCAGGTTGAGCAAATTGCCGTAAAAAATAAACACGATAGGCATACCAATAAGCAGCCAGTACACGCCATCGGCCGCAGCAATACTGGAAAATCGTTTTTTGCACAGCAGATGAACGACGGCAATCTCCAGCGAAAAAATGATGATCGCGTAGGGATGACCCCATAGAAAGTAGGTATAAGTGCTGGCAATGATGGCGACGGGCAGCGCCACAGCAATGCCAAAATAGCGCAATGCGACGAGGGTGATTATGCTGCCGAACAGAAAATCGACGCCAAACAATAATGGCAAGCTGAGTAAATTGCCTGCATATGCCAGCAGGCTTATTAATGCTATCAGGAATATTTTTTTAGTCATGCTCATTGGCTGATTGAAATTTTCTGAGTGATTTTGGGGTGATAGCATAACTCCGTTGCTACGCAGGATTTAACGGCGATTGCCGATGGAAATAAACAGTTTTTTTGCGCGGAAATAAAGTGATCGCGGGCCAATTCAGGCTAATAGTCCCATTTCATGCTGGCCTGAAATAGTGATGCTCTGAGGGTGTCGAAGCGTCCGTTGATGTCTTGTTGTTCCAGGTAAACACCACGGAGTTTCAATTCGCCGCTGCTGCCCAGTGGCCAGGCAATGGCGCCGCCGACGCTGTAGGACTGCATGGAGCCCAGGCGATAGTCGGCGCTGGCGTAGTCGAGATTGCCAATATTGCTGACGATATCACGGCTGCTGTAATCGGCGGACGGGCCATCGACTAACGCGTAGTGATAAAAATCGGCGGCGGTTTGTTGGTAAATCCGCCCTTCCGGCTCGATGTAACTGCCGTTGGAAAGTTTGATGTGTAATTTTACAGCCAGCGATTGGGTGTTGATTTGCCAATCATCCTGGTAGTACTGATAGCTGGCGTTAATACTGGTGAGGTTGTCGCTGAATTGATGCAGATATTGCAGCGTCAGGCTGTTGCCGACTCGCGAATCAGGGCGGCGCTCGTTGTAGTACGGATCAAGATTGCGGTGCAGGCCGGTAGCGGCGCTGATGTAAGAAATAATTTTGTAGGGGTCTGTCAGGTACCCCTGCTGCACCACTTGACCAACGGTGGCGGCAATAATGCTGCGTCGGTCCAGAATGTGACTGATGCCCAAACTGTATTTGTGTGTAGTTTTGGTTGCGGAAAATTCACGCGCTGATAAATCTGTCGTGGTGGTTAATCCCAGAGGGATTTGATGCGATGGCACTACGTCGTCGACGGTGAGCGATGCGCCAGCGCTGATGGTCGTCATGCGGTTGTTGAATTCCTTGCTGATCATGTCGCCAGCGGCGGTTGACTGATAATCGGTTTCAACGCTGTAGCTGGCGTTGAGGTTGTTGCTGAAACTGGCAGAAAACTTGTGATCCCAGCTGAGGTTGGTGTTGTAGTGCTCGTCAGCAAACGGCACGTGCGGTGTTTCATTGGCGCTGACTTGTACCGTTTTGTTCGAGGCCGTAGTGGTGGTGTAGAGGTGACCATCGGCAATGGCTCCGCTGGGCGATGAACCGGTCATGGTGTCATGTTGCAGCAGCACGCTGATGCTGTCAGATTCGCTGATTTCCTTGCGCAGTTGAAGAATGTTTTCGTTAACGCTGATGCCGTTTTCCTCGGCATAAAAAGCGGTGGTGACATTGATGCCGGAGTTGCTTAATGCCGCGGCCTGGATTGTTGGGGCCAGCAGTGTGCTGGTGGCGGCAGATAGCAGCAGGCTGATATTTTTCAGTTGCATCCACAACCTCCACCGGCGACACCGCTGACGGCGCGACTGGCTTCACGGGAAAAGTGGATTTTGTCGTCCAGCGCGCCCGCCATGGGGTCGCCGGATAACTGCATGTGTGGCTGGGCCAGAATGTCTCTATGCCAGGGCTTGAGTGGCTCGCTGGCGCAACCACCAGCGAGCAGGCAAATCGATACAACTAAAACGAAACGCAAAGTTGAACTTACTCCGCAGAATGTTTGTGCGGGGGGAACTTGGCAATCAGCTCAAGGGTTTTATTCCCACGCTGTACTGTTATCGGCAACCAGGTGCCCCTTGGCATATTTTTTACAACATCAACGACATCATTGACCTTGCTGACCGGGCTGCCGGCGACTTGCACAATCACGTCGCCGGTTTTCATGCCCATGGCTTCGGCGAGGCTGCCGGGCACTAACTTGGTGACGCCTATACCTTTTTCAGAAGGCTCCAGATAAATTCCCAACATCTGGCGGTGTTTTTTCTGGGTGGCATCGTTGTCTTTGTCGGGCGGTGTCATGCCAAAGGCAAGGTCGGCCAAACCCGGTTGCAACAGGTCACAGTCGATGGCGCCGTCCCAGGGCATAAGGGTGCGCAAGGTATGGTCGCCCAGATCCTTGAGCTGGTAGGGAATGCCATAACCGCCCATGATGTGGCCGGCGCCAACGATGCCAACGAACAAGCGGTGTTTGTCCTGGCCGACGGCGCGATGGGCAGTTTCAGCCATGGCGCGATCCCAGATTTGCTGGCTTTGAACGAAACGCAGGAAGCCTGGGTCGGTGACGTTAAATTTCTTTTGTTCGCCACTGTTATGCGGCATGTGCTGGCTGAAAATGTCAGCGAGCGAATTGACGTATTCCTCGGTCGCAGGGGCGGGGTCGCTGATGCCTTCGCGTTCCTCGGCGGGAATGCTGGCCCAGCCATTCTGGCCAATGCGCTGAATCAGGCTGCGATCCACGTTCATGGCGTAGATGGGAATGTGGTGCATGCGGGCAAACTGGAACATGGGCATGTAGTAGTTGGCGTCGTAGGCCCAAATGTTTTCCCAGTCAGTGGCTTTGAGGAATTCTTTTTCGGTCAGTTCGCCGTTAATCCAGCGATCGAGCACGGGTTGCAGTCGGCGCGGGAAAGATTCAAAGCCAATGGCCATGTCGGGCTGCAGGGCGTGGAGTTTGGCAATAGTATGCAATTGCCAGCGGTGATGCTGGACATTGTCGTGGTCTTCGCCAAGTAATACCACCTGCTGTGCCGCCAGATCGCGGATGGCGTCGGTGGGCGTCAATTTTTTGTTATCGCTGATGTGAAGCCACTGTCCCGGGGCGACGCAGGCGGTGTTGGTGGCCGCCCAGGCTGCATTACCCACTAACAAACTACCGACCAGTAACGAGCCAGCAAATCCTTTCATGGCACATCCTCATTTTGTTGTTGTTATTTAATAATTTCACCTGCAGCCTGTAAGTCCGCGTGGTAGGAGGAGCGTACCATGGGGCCGCTAGCCACATTGGTAAAACCAATGGATCTGGCGTAGTCGGCAAGTTGGTCAAACTCGTCCGGGGTAACGAAGCGGTCGATCGGGTGGTGATGTAGACTCGGCTGCAAATATTGGCCCAGGGTTAACCAGTCACACTGATGGGCACGCAGGTCACGCAGCACTTCGCGAATTTCTTCCAGCGTTTCGCCCAATCCCAGCATTAAACCAGATTTGGCGGGAATGTGGGGGTAGAGTTGTTTGAATTCACGAATTAATTCCAGCGAATACTGATAATCCGCACCGGGGCGGGCCTGTTTGTACAAGCGGGGCACGGTTTCCAGATTGTGGTTGAACACGTCCGGCGGTGACTGCGAAAGAATTTTCAGCGCAATTTCGCGACGGCCGCGAAAGTCCGGAACCAGCACTTCGATGCGTGTTTGCGGTGATTGCTCTCGCACGGCCTGGATGCAGCGGCTGAAATGTTCGGCACCACCGTCGCGCAGGTCGTCACGATCCACCGAAGTGATGACGACGTATTTGAGATTCATCGCCTTGATGGTGCCGGCCAGATTGGTCGGCTCGTTGTCATCCAGCGGATTGGGGCGGCCGTGGGCAACGTCGCAGAACGGGCAGCGACGAGTGCAAATGTCACCCATGATCATAAAGGTGGCGGTGCCGTGGCTGAAGCATTCGCCCAGATTGGGGCAGGAGGCTTCTTCGCAGACGGTGTGCAGATTGTGTTCGCGCAACACGGCCTTGAGCTGGCTGACGGCCTGACCCTTGGGCGCTTTGACGCGAATCCACGCAGGTTTGCGAGGCATCTGCTGGGTGGGTTCGATTTTGACGGGGATGCGGGCGACCTTGTCTGCGCCGCGCTGTTTGTTGCCTTTAGTGTCCATCGATTACCTCGTCATACCCCAGAATGCGCGCCAAGTGGGCGGTTAGACGGGATTTTATCTGTTGTTCATCAATCGGGTCGAGAAATTCCCGCATCTGTGCGATTTGCAGGCCCGCGTAACCACACGGATTGATGCGGCTGAAGGGCTCGGTGTCCATGTCCAGGTTCAGGCTGAGGCCGTGGTAGCTTTTGCCGCCCTTGATGCGCAGTCCCAGCGCGGCGATTTTGCGCTCGCCAACGTAGACCCCAGGGGCATCGGGTTTGGCGTGGCTGTCGATTTGATAATCGGCCAGCAGGGCAACGATGCTTTGCTCCAGCGCCGTGACCAGTTGGCGGACGCCAAAGCCATTGCGTTTGACGTCCAGCAGGATATAGCCGACCAGTTGCCCGGGGCCGTGGTAGGTGACCTGGCCGCCCCGGTCGATGGGGACGACCGGGATATCGCCCGGCGCGAGCAGGTGTTCGGGTTTGCTGTTGCGGCCCAGGGTGAATACCGGCGGATGTTGCAGCAGCCAGAGTTCGTCGATTTGGTCCGGGGGGCGCTGGGCGCTGAACTGCTGCATGCGCAGATAAGTGGGTAAATAATCACATACCCCCAGATCTTTGCGAATGAGCTGTTTTGTCATGGCTATAGGGCCATGGTGACGAGCTCGTGAGCGCTTAGTTCGCGATAGATGTTGTCCAGTTGCTCGCGGCTGGTGGCAACGATGGTGATCGTCAGCGCCAGGTATTTGTTGCCCTTGCTTGGTCGGCTGCGAATGGCATCCTCCGCCAGGTCGGGGCTGTGGCGGCGGATGATTTCCAGTACCGCGATTTCAAATTCACTGCAATGCAGTCCCATGATTTTGATGGGAAAGTGGCAGGGAAACTCTATGAGGTTGTCAGGTGTCGTGTCAGTCATGGCGGGGAGAATAGGGGCGATCGGCGCATTTTTCAAGCCTGAGTCGCCAAATTGGCCTTGAATTGCCGATAGTGTCGCAGCATTTGCCGCCAGACCGGGCCGGGCTGGCCGTTGCCCACCGGGCGGTTGTCCAGTTCGGTGACCGGGACGATTTCGCGGGCCGAGCTGGTGAGCCAGATTTCGTCGGCGAGGTATAGTTCGTCTTGCGAAATGTCACGTTCCTGCGCCGGCATTTGGTGGGTATGCGCCAACTCCAGAATCAGATCGCGGGTGACGCCGGGCAGCAGGTGCGGGCCGTTGGGCGGGGTGACGATCACGCCATCCTTGACCATGAACACATTGCTGGCCGTGCCCTCGGTGAGCAGGCCATCGCGGATCAGGAATGCCTCGGATTTGCCCTGGCTGAAGGCCTGCTGCTTGGCGAGAATGTTGGCCAGCAGCGAAATCGATTTGATGTTGCAGTGCTCCCAGCGGCTGTCGGCCAGGCACAGGGCGCTGGCCGCTTCGGGTTCGGCGGTGCCGGCGACTGGCAGCCGCGTGGTCATGGCAAACACCGTCGGATTGATCTGGGTCGGGAACAGGTGGTCGCGCATGCCGGGGCCACGGGTGACCTGTAAATACAGGCTTTGGTCACCGCCGCCGTGTAATTGGATTAACCGTCCGACGATGTCGGTCCATTGTCGGGCATTGAGCGGCGGCGGCAGGTGAATGGCGTGCAGGCTGTTTTCCAGGCGCTGTAAATGCTGCTCCAGGCGAAATGCCTTGCCGTGGTATACCGGGATGACTTCGTACACGCCGTCACCCAACAAAAAACCACGGTCCAGAACGGAAACCGTGGCTTGTTCGCGGGCGATGAATTGCCCGTTGAGATAAACGGTGTTCATCGTTATTCGAAGAACATGAAGACTTCGTCCACCAGGGAGGAGGCAAAGCTGGCTTCGTTGACGTTTTTCAGCGCAATGAGCTGGCCGTCAGCAATTTTTTGATTACCCAGGGAAATTGTCACGTTGCCGTAAACGCGACCCTTGGCGGCAGGTGCGATGATTTTCTTGTCGACACTCATGGCCGCTTTCAGTGATTTGTACTGGCCGCGGGGAATGGTGACATACATGTCTTTGCTCAGTCCCAGTGCGATGTCGTCAGCATCGCCCTTCCAGATGCGTGATTTGGTCAGCACCTGGCCAGCGGAGTAGAGTTTGTGCGATTCAAAAAAGCGGAAACCGTAGGTGAGCAGTTTTTGCGACTCGGTGGCGCGGGCGTTTTCACTGTCGGTACCCAGTACGACTGAAATCAGGCGCATGTCGCCGCGCTTGGCGGACGAGGCCAGGCAGTAACCGGCGGAGTCGGTGTGGCCGGTTTTGATGCCGTCAACGTATTTGTCCTGCCACAGCAACTTGTTGCGGTTGTACTGGCGGATGCCGTTGTAGGTGTATTCCTTTTCGGAGTACAGCGAATAGTGTTGCGGAAATTCGGCAATGATGGAGCGTGCCAGCAGGGCCAGATCGTACGCGGTGGAGTAGTGTTCTTTGTGGGGCAAGCCTGTGGCATTCATGTAGTGAGTGCTGTTCATGCCCAGTTTTTTGGCGTAATGATTCATCAGTGACACAAACGACTCTTCGCTGCCGGCGATGTGTTCGGCCAAGGCAACAGTGGCGTCATTGCCAGACTGAATAATCATGCCGTGCAGCAATTCGTTGACGGTGACGGACGAGTCAAGCGCGAGAAACATCCGAGAGCCCTGCATCTTCCAGGCATTTTTGCTGATCACGACCTGGTCTTCTGCGCGGATCTTACCCGCCTCCAGCTCGTGAAAGGCGATGTACGCAGCCATCATTTTGGTCAGACTGGCAGGTTCAACCGTACGCTTGCTGTCCAGTTCGGCGATGATATTGGTGCTGTTGAAGTCCATCAAAATGTACGCTTTGGCGTCCAGTTTGGGGGAGGTGGCAACCACAGCGTTGGCGATACCCCAGCTGAGGCTAAGTATGGAAACAGCGGTTAGCTGTGAACAAAAACGGCGGAGTGATGATTTCATAGCAAATATTCAACTTACGATTGTTAATCGCTAACAACATGCGCGCTGTCTACGCCATACCTGGCCAGCTGTGCACGGAACTCCATGGCTTGTTCGCGATTAGTGAATGGGCCTAACTGCACCCGATAAAGGGAATTGCTGGTGTTTTTAGGAGCAATTTTTATACCGCTACTTATTTTAGCATCCAGTAATTTTTGTCGCATCTGTTCGGCATTTTCAAATTGATCAAAAGCACCTACCTGCAGATAGACCGTCTTGGCATCGATTGGTTGCACGGCAGTGTCGATAGTTTCAACCAGCACCGGTGCGGTGCCTTTTTTGAGCATGTCGAGTTTGTAGGCGGCGGCGTAGGACAGATCGATAATCCGATCCGAGTGGAAGGGGCCGCGATCATTGACTCGTACAATCACGGATTTGTTGTTGCTGAGATTGGTGACGCGCACGTAGGTTGGTAGAGGCAGCGTCTTGTGAGCGGCAGTCATGGCGTACATGTCGTAGGGTTCACGGCTGGACGTCAGGACGCCGTGGAACTTGGTGCCGTACCACGAGGCAAAGCCCTGTTCGCGGTATCCCTGGGCAGTTTTGAGCGGTACATAGGTGACGCCATAGACCTGATACGACGCGGGATTGCCATAGCGAGCCCGGGGTTCGGCGCGTGGCGTGGCATCGCTGACACGATTGAGGTCGATATCAACCCGATTCGGTGGCCCGTCCTGAACAAGTCGGGAGGTACTGCTACAGGCAGAGAGAGTAAAAATCAGAACCGGGACAAGAAGATAGTGCAATAAATTCAGCATGGCAGGCGGGCGTCGTGGTCACTTGTTTCATTGTAGGGGTTTGACCCTGCCTGGGTCAAACCCCTGACGCATAGTGTTACTGTTCCAAGGCAGCCGAGGTCAACTGCGCGTGACGCTTGCGGATTTCGTCGGAGAGCTGGAACACGGCCATGGCATAGTGCTGGCTGCGGTTGTAGCGGGTGATAACGTAAAAGTTTTGCAGCGCCAGCCAGTGCTCGGCGCCATCAACTTGCTGCAACTCTATCAGCGCGCCTTTTTCATCGGCAGACAGCGCGCTGTTCCAGCTGACGCCCATGGTCCGGGCTTCGCGCAGGGCGACGTTGGGCTGGTAGCCTTTTTCAACCAGCTGGCGGTACTTGTTGCCGCTGACCTGGGCAGGGACAGCAACCTGTTCACCGGTTTTCCAGCCGTTTTGTTTGAAATAGTTGGCAACGCTGCCTATGGCGTCTTCGTGACTGCTGATCAGGTCGCGCACGCCATTGCCGTCAAAGTCCACGGCGTACTGGCGGTAACTGCTGGAAATAAACTGTGGCTTACCCATGGCGCCGGCAAACGAGCCTTTAACTTGAAGTGGGTCCATGCCCTCTTCGCGGGATAGCAGCAAGAACTCTTTGAGTTCATTGGTAAAAAAACTGGCGCGGCGGGGGTAGTCGATGGCCAGTGTGGTCAGCGAATCAATGATGCGATTACTGCCCTTGTGCTCGCCAAAGCGGCTCTCGACGCCAATGATGGCGACAATGATTTCCGAGGGAACGCCATATTTTTGTTCAGCGCGCAGCAGGGCAGCAGCATTTTCCTGCCAGTAACGGGCACCCTGTTCGATGCGTTCGTTCTTGAGGAAAATGGAGCGATAGCGATGCCAGGGCAGGGCTTCAGCCTGGCGGTTCATCGAATCGATGACCTTGGGCAGCAGCGTGACCTGGGAGAATATGCTGTTCAGCTTGTCCTCGGAAAATTTGTGCTCAGAAACCAACTCTTTAATGAGTTTCTGCACTTCCGGACGTTGCTGGACTTCAGAACTCGCCTGGCTGGCGTTACTGCTAAAAACAAGGGTTAGCGCACATAATAGTGCGCTGCAGACGGGTTTGGTTGGCGTGCGGCCCATGGTTATTCCACCTCATTCGGGGTTGTCTCAGCTCTGCAAAAGCTTCCTATGAGTCTGTATCGACATCAGGATGCCAAAACTTGCCATCAATGTGACAACGGACGTACCACCGTAGCTGACCAGCGGCAATGGCACACCCACTACCGGTAGCAAGCCACTGACCATGCCGATGTTAACCACAACATAAACCATGAATGTCAGGATGAGTGCGCCAGCCAACAGACGGGTGTACGAGTCCTGGGCTTGATACGCAATTTGTAGGCCGCGTGAACCAATGTAAAGATAAATAGAGAGCAGGACGATGACGCCGATCAGGCCAAACTCCTCGGCGAGCACCGCAAAAATGAAGTCGGTGTGGCGTTCCGGCAGGAAGTCCAACTGTGACTGGGTGCCATTGAGCCAGCCCTTGCCGTAGGCGCCACCTGAGCCAATCGCAATTTTGGACTGGATGATGTGGTAGCCGGTACCCAGCGGGTCCGATTCGGGGTCGAGGAAAGTTAGTACCCGTTGGCGCTGATAATCATGCATGATGAAAAACCACATGATTGGCGCGACGATGGCCATGATCAGGCCGAAGCCGCCGATCAGGCGCCAGCTGAGACCCGTCAAAAACAGCACGAACAGGCCGGCACTGGCCACCAGAATGGCGGTTCCCAAATCCGGCTGTTCAAGAATGAGTACAGCAGGAACGAAGATAATTGCCAAGGCAATCAGCAAGTGCTGCGGGCGTGGTGGCATGTTTTTGGTCGACAAATACCAGGCGACCATCATGGGAACCGCCAGTTTCATCATTTCCGAGGGCTGAAAACGCATAAAGCCCAGATCCAGCCAGCGCTGTGCCCCTTTACCAATATCACCAAACAGCATGACCGCCAGCAACAGTATGACGCCCAGGCCGTAAAACCAGGGGGTCCAAAACGCCAGGTGATGTGGGGGAATTTGCGCAATGGCGAACAGCACAATCAGCGCCAGCAGCAGGCGTACTGCCTGGGCCGAGACAGTGTCGAAACTGGCTCCACCTGCGCTGTACAGAACAAATAATGCCAGTAATAGCAACGCGGCCAGACCGCCAAACAGTTGCCAGTCGATGTGCATGCCACGAACCAAACCGAGTGCGCCGCGCTTGCGGCGTCGATCTATCCAGGGACGATAGCGGTCTTCGAGCTTCATGGGCGGGTCCTCAGCATGTAGGTGTCCATCACCTGGCGGGCGACAGGGGCGGCAACGCTGCCACCGCTACCACCGTTCTCGACAATGACGGCGACGGCAATGACAGGGTCTTCGACCGGGGCGAAGCCAATAAACAATGCGTGGTCATGTAGCCGTTTGTCCAAATCCTCTTTGACGTATTGTTCTCCCTGGGCGATACCAAACACCTGGGCAGTACCCGTTTTTCCAGCGATGGTGTATTGCACATCGCGGCTAATGCCACGAGCAGTACCGCGGGCTGCATGCACGACATCCTTCATGCCCTGGATAACCTCTTCCCAGTTGGAGCGGTTGTTAATCGGGATGGGGTCGAGTGGTTTGGCTGGCAGAATGGTTTGCTGCTTGGTCAGGTAATCCTCAAACGCATAAGCCAGGCGGGGGCGTTTGCCGGTGCCATAGCCTGCCAATTGCGAGGTTGCAGAGGCCAGCTGCAGTGGTGTGGTCAAATTAAAGCCCTGGCCGATGCCGGTGATCAGAGTTTCGCCGGGATACCAGGATTCATTTTTAGTGCGGCGCTTCCATTCACGCGAGGGCATCAGACCGGGCAGTTCGCCGCCAATATCAATGTTGGTACGTTTGCCCAGACCAAAATGACTCATGTATTCGTACAGGCGATCTATACCCAGATCCAGAGCCAGATCGTAGAAGTACACGTCACACGATTCGACGATGGCCAGATTCAGATTGGTGTGACCGTGGCCTTCTTTTTTCCAGTCACGATAGCGGTGGTCGTCGTTTTTGAGGCTGTACCAGCCGTAGCAATCGATCGCCTGTTCGGGTTTGCTTAAGCCGTATTCCAGGCCCGCCAGGCCAACCATGGGTTTGATGGTGGAGCCTGGTGGGTAGCGGCCGCGGATGGCGCGGTTAAATAATGGCTGGTCGGGTGAGCCACTAAGCTCGGCATAGGTCTTGGAATCGATACCGTTGACGAACAGGTTGGGGTCGTAATTGGGCATGCTGGCCAAGGCAACGACACCGCCGGTTTTGATATCGATAGCGACAACCGCACCACGCTCAGCACCCAGGGCATTTTCGGCAGACAGTTGGGTGGCCGCGTCCAGATTGAGGATTAAGTTATTGCCGGGTTGGGGTGGTGTTTCTTCCAAAATGCGCAAAATGCGCCCCCGGGCGTTGGTTTCTACTTTCTTGTAGCCCACCTTGCCGTGGAGTTCGGTTTCGTAAAAACTTTCAACCCCGGTTTTGCCGATGTGGGTGCTGCCGTTGTATTCGGCCTGATCCAGTGTGGCCATTTCGTCTTCGCTGATGCGGCCCACGTAACCCACGGCCTGAACGCCCAGTGGGCCAAACGGGTAATAACGGGTCAGACGTGCCTGAATTTCCACGCCAGGGAATAAGTGGCTGCGCGAAGCAAACTTGGCGGTTTCTTCCTCGGTGAGGCGGAAACGCAGTGGCACCGGTTTGAAGCGTGATGTTTGTCTGCGCGCCTTGTGGAATTTTTCGAGATCACGTGGGGTGATTTCGATCAGTTTGCCAAGTCGGCGCAAAACATCGTCCATGTCCTCGATATGGGCGGGCGTGATTTCCAGGGTGAACGATGGAATGTTTTCCGCCATCAGCACGCCGCTGCGGTCATAAATCAGGCCCCGCGTGGGCGGCATGGGAACGAGCGCAACGCGGTTGTTTTGCGACAGGGTGCTGAAGTGTTCGAATTTGACGATTTGCAGGTACACCATCCGGACGATCAAAGCCAGCAGCAGTATGAACGTAATGACAGCGGCAGTGATGATACGGTTGGAAAACAGCGAGGTTTCTTGAATATGATCGCGTAAAATGTCCTTGGCCATGGATTATCGCATCGCCTCAGGTTACGCCGAATTTGCGCTGGAGATCTCGCATAAGCATGTAGGTCCAAGGCCAGATGAGTGCGCTGGTGAACGAGGGCATCCAGTACAGCCAGGAATTGGGCGATTGGCCAATGATGCCAAGAACCCAAACCACCAGCAGTTGCGCCAGTGCCACCAGGGTGAATACGCTCAGGGCCTGTTGCCAAAGAGGGTAAACGCGAATCTGTTGATGCAGTTTAACGGCGAGGAAGGCGACGATGGCAAAGGCCAGAGCGTGCTGCCCCAGCAAGGTGCCGACCATGATGTCAGTGATGAAACCAACGATCCAGCCCACGCTGATATTGACTGAGTTCGGTAGCGCTATGCACCAATAGACAAGCACCATCAGCACGAAAGCCGGGCGAAACGAGCCAGCCCAGTGTGGTAATGGGATCAGGCTCAACGCGAACGCAGCGATGAACGTCAGGGTGATAATGCCGATGTGGCTTTGGCGGTGGATCATGGCGCAACGTCCTCGTCGATCGACGATTGTGTCCACACCAGCAGGACTTCACGACTGCGATCAAGTTGCGCCAATGGCTCGGCTTGAACTCGGGCATAAGGCTGGGTGGGGTCTTGCTCAAAACGGGTTATTTTGGCTACCGGGTAACCTTTGGGATAAATTCCGCCCAAACCGGAAGTGACAACGAGGTCGCCCTCGCGGATGTCGGCGTTGTTAGGGATGTATTGCAGATCCAGCGAACCCAGACTGCCCGTGCCTGTGGCAATAGAGCGCAAGCCTGTGCGGTTGAATTGCACGGGAAGCGCATGGTTGGGGTCGGTAATCAGCATGACTGAAGTCGTTAACGGCGTGATCGCGACGGTTTGACCGAAGACGCCGTAGGCATCAATAACGGGCTGTCCCAGATAAACTTCGTGGCGTTGACCCTTGTTGATAAGAACTTTGTGGCTGAAGGGGTCAAAATCCAGCGCAAACAGTTCGGCAGCAAGCACACGATCGGGAACACGCTTGGATGCCTCCAGCAGTTCGCGCAGGCGAAGATTTTCCAGTTCCAGCGAAACGTATTTCTGCATCTGAGCCTGCAGAAATTCGTTTTTGGTTTTTAGCAGGGCATTGTTTTCCAGCAGCGTTTCGCGGGACGACATGTTTTCGCCCACCCAACTGCCAGCGCTGAACGGCAGATCTACTGCGTATTCCAGGGGATAGAGGAATATCGACAAGGTCGACCTGACCACATCCAGATAATGTTGCTTATGATCCGCGACCATCAGGCCAACGGACAATGTTGCCAACATTAGGAGTCGGGGCAGGGTCGCCTTGCCGTAGACGAACAGCGGTTTAATGGCCGATCTCCTGGATTATTCGACAGTGAAGATTTCGCCGCCGTGCTCATCAATGAGCTCCATGGCGCGACCGCCGCCACGAGCCACACAGGTCAGTGGGTCTTCGGCAACGATAACCGGCAGACCGGTTTCTTCCATCAACAGTCTGTCCAGGTCGCGCAGCAGAGCGCCGCCGCCGGTGAGCACCATGCCGCGTTCAGCAACGTCAGAACCCAGTTCTGGTGGTGTTTGTTCCAGCGCGGATTTAACGGCGGCAACGATACCGGCCAGTGGCTCTTGCAAAGCTTCCAGAATTTCGTTGCTGTTCAGGGTGAAGCTGCGAGGCACACCTTCCGCCAGGTTACGACCACGGACTTCGATTTCGCGAACTTCGTCAGCAGGATAGGCGGTGCCGATCTCCTGTTTGATCTTTTCGGCGGTAGCGTCACCGATCAGGGTGCCGTAGTTGCGACGCACATAGCTAATGATGGCTTCGTCGAAACGGTCGCCACCGATACGCACCGAGGCGGAATAAACGATACCGTTAAGTGACATAACCGCAACCTCGGTGGTACCGCCACCGATGTCCACGACCATCGAGCCGCTGGCTTCGCCGATCGGCATGCCAGCCCCGATGGCGGCAGCCATGGGCTCTTCAATCAGGAACACTTCGCGGGCGCCCGCGCCAGCAGCGGATTCCTTGATCGCGCGGCGCTCTACCTGGGTGGAGCCACAGGGAACGCAGACCAGTACGCGCGGACTGGGGCGGAAAAAGCGTGATTCATGCACCTTATATATGAAGTGCTGCAGCATTTTTTCGGTGACGGTGAAGTC
Source organism: Gammaproteobacteria bacterium (assembly GCA_029884425.1). Classification (NCBI taxonomy): domain Bacteria; kingdom Pseudomonadati; phylum Pseudomonadota; class Gammaproteobacteria; species Gammaproteobacteria bacterium. The sequence continues at coordinate 3,475 of JAOUHV010000013.1, read as the reverse complement.
AGCAATAACCCCATCTTTTAGAGGGCGGATGGCGGTGATGTTGCCTGGCGTACGGCCCAGCATGCGTTTGGCCTCCAGGCCAACCGCCGCGATGCTCTTGGGACCGCCGGGTCCACGGTCCTGGCGGATGGCTACCACAGACGGTTCCGCCAGCACGATGCCTTTGCCACGAACATAGATGAGAGTATTGGCCGTACCCAAGTCTATGGATAGGTCGTTGGAAAAAACGCCGCGTAAACTTCCAAACATGTGATTTCTGTCCTATAAAATTGTTGCGTAATCTACCAATGGGAAAGGCTTTGGGCAAGCAGCCAACTGTGGTAAGGTTCTCATCCTGTTTTTAACCCCCAAAAGTGGAGCAAGCCATGTCTCTGGAAAAAGCTGATGTCGAAAAAATCGCTCATCTTGCGCGTCTGTCCCTGGATGAAAAAGACATTCCTGCTTACGCCGAAAACCTTTCTAATATTCTTAATCTCGTTGAACAAATGAACAGTATCGATACCTCGGGTGTGGCTCCGATGGCTCATCCTCTGGATGCTGTACAGCGCTTGCGCTCCGATGAGGTTACTGAGATTGATCAACGCGATCACTTTCAAAAATTTGCGCCTGCCGTGGAAAACGGACTTTACCTGGTGCCCAAAGTTATCGAGTGATAACACATTAAACTTGAACGGGTTATTATTCCTGTTCATCAGTATAACAACATTATGCAGAAACTGTTCCCGTCGTGTATAAAAATATTGACGGCTAAATGAGAGTTCCCATGTTCGACAAGACCATTGCAGAATTATCCAAGGAGTTGCGTGCCAAAACGCTCTCCAGTACCGAATTGACTCAGGCTTACTTGCAACGCATCCATCAGCTGAATGCCCAGACAAACAGCTACGTTACCATTTGTGATGACATTGCTTTGGCGCAGGCCAGTGCTGCTGACAAAATAATAGCTTCAGGCAAAGGCGGAATTTTGACGGGTGTGCCTATCGCCCACAAAGACATTTTCTGCACAAATGGTGTACGCACCGCCTGTGGTTCGAAGATGCTGGACAGTTTTATTGCACCGTACAACGCGACTGTGGTCGATAAAATGGCGGATGCCGGCATGGTTATGTTGGGTAAAACCAACATGGACGAATTTGCCATGGGCTCGTCCAATGAAACCAGTTTTTATGGTCCAGTAAAAAATCCCTGGGATTTACAGCGCGTACCCGGTGGCTCTTCTGGCGGTTCGGCGGCGGCGGTTGCTGCGGGCCTGGCGCCGGCCGCGAGCGGTACTGACACGGGTGGCTCGATTCGTCAGCCTGCATCATTGTGTGGAATTACCGGTATCAAACCTACTTATGGCCGTGTTTCGCGTTACGGCATGATTGCGTTTGCTTCCAGCCTGGACCAGGCAGGGCCGATGACGCGTAGCGCAGAAGATGCCGCACTATTACTGGGGGCAATGGCGGGGTTTGATCCCAAGGATTCGACCAGTGTGGATCAGCCGGTGCCTGACTACACCGCAACGCTGAATAACGATCTGCGTGGCTTGAAAATCGGTTTGCCTAAAGAATATTTTGAAGCCGGCCTGAATGCTGACGTGGCAAAAGTGGTTGAAGCCGCAATAGCCGAATACAAAAAACTGGGCGCAGAAGTAGTCGAGATCAGTCTGCCCAATTCCAAATTGTCGGTGCCTGTTTACTATGTGGTTGCGCCAGCGGAATGTTCTTCAAACCTGTCGCGCATGGACGGTGTGCGTTTTGGTTATCGCTGCGAAAATCCCAAAGATCTGGAAGATTTGTACAAGCGTTCGCGTGGCGAAGGTTTTGGTCACGAGGTGAAACGCCGCATCATGGTGGGAACCTATGCGCTGTCGTCGGGTTACTACGATGCATATTACCTGCAAGCACAAAAACTGCGTCGTTTGATCAGCGATGATTTCAAAAAAGCCTTTGAAAAAGTTGACGTGATCATGGGGCCCGCTGCGCCGAGTACAGCTTTCAAACTGGGTGAGAAAAACAGCGACCCAGTGAGTATGTACCTCGAAGATATTTACACCATCGCGGTGAACTTGGCGGGTCTGCCAGGCATGTCCATTCCTGCCGGTTTTGCCGGTCAATTGCCTGTGGGATTGCAGATTGTTGGTAATTATTTCGCTGAAGCAAAACTGTTGAATGTTGCGCATAAATTCCAGCAGGCAACTGACTGGCACAAGCGCACTCCGTTTGCTTAATTGACGCGACGAATAAACGAGGTTGATAAAAATATGGAATGGGAAGTTGTCATTGGATTAGAAATCCACGCCCAGTTGGCGACCAAGAGCAAGATTTTCTCTGGGGCCTCTACCGCCTATGGCGCGATGCCGAACACTCAGGCCTGTGCTGTTGATTTGGGTTTGCCGGGTGTATTGCCGGTGTTGAACAAAGAAGCCGTCAAAATGGCGGTGAAATTCGGTTTGGCCAACAATTGCGAAATTACCCGTCGCTCGGTGTTTGCGCGTAAAAATTATTTTTACCCGGACTTGCCCAAAGGTTATCAGATCTCACAATTTGAATTACCTGTCGTGGGCAAAGGTAGTATTGATATTGAGCTGGATGATGGCGTGGTTAAAACCGTAGGCATTACTCGCGCGCATCTGGAAGAAGATGCGGGTAAATCGCTGCACGAAGATTTTCAGGGCATGACCGGTATCGATTTGAATCGTGCTGGCACGCCGCTGCTGGAAATCGTTTCCGAGCCGGATTTGCGCAGCGCCAAAGAAGCTGTTGCCTACATGAAAAAAATCCATAGCCTGGTGCGTTATCTGGAAGTGTGCGACGGCAACATGCAGGAAGGTTCGTTCCGTTGTGATGCCAACGTGTCCGTGCGTCCTAAAGGCCAGGAGAAATTTGGTACGCGCGCAGAAATCAAAAACCTGAACTCTTTCCGTTTCGTCGAGCGGGCGATTAACTACGAAGTGGATCGCCAGATTGCGCTGATTGAAAGCGGCGGCAAAGTGGTGCAAGAAACTCGCTTGTACGATGCAGACAAGGGTGAAACGCGTTCCATGCGTTCCAAAGAAGAAGCGATGGACTATCGTTACTTCCCTGATCCAGATTTGTTGCCGCTGGTGCTGGATGACGACTTTATCAGTGCTGTGCGCAAAACATTGCCCGAGTTGCCAGATGAGAAGAAAGCGCGCTTCATGAGCGAGTTTGGTTTGAGTGCCTACGATGCGGGCGTGCTGACCGCGAGTCGGGAAATTGCTGACTATTACGAAGCAACAATCAAGGCGGCTGGTGGTGAGCCCAAGCTGTGTGCCAACTGGGTAATGGGTGATTTCTCTGGTTTCCTGAACAAGGAAGGCAAGGAAATTCCAGATGCGCCAGTCAGCGCGCAAATGCTGGGTGGCATGATCAAGCGCATTGCGGACAATACCATCTCCGGCAAAATTGCCAAGACTGTGTTTGAGGCGATGTGGAATGGCGAAGGTGATGCAGATCAAATTATTGATGCT
>JAOUHV010000012.1 GCA_029884425.1 Gammaproteobacteria bacterium | reverse complement strand
AACTATGGAATACATAGTGACGCATGAAATTCATGTTTTTTACCGGCGTATTGAGTAGCAGCGAATTGGGAATGACTACGGTCCGACCAGTGTAGTCGTAGCGATCATTGGCATTCACAATTTCCTGGATGGTGGTGGATAACGGGCTTTGGTCAATGACTTCACCACGCAAGTTTCCGATCTCTATCCAGTCGCCAATGGTGTAGGGGCGACTGATGGTGCGGAATATGGTGCCACTCACGCACAGAATTAATTCTTTGGCAGCAATAACCATCGCGACAGCAACAGCTGCGATGGAAAGAGCAAATTCTTTTAACTCCGGCCACCATACCATCATGACGCTGATGAAACCGATGGTCGCGGCAATGTTTTTCGTGGTGGATATCCAGCGACGCTGGTTTTCATCGATCAGTGGTTGATGGTTGCGGATTTTGTTGCTGACGGTGCGACTGCCCAACCAAACGAGAAATATCAGTGTGAGCGACAAAATGATTTTTGCGATGATGGCTTGGGTAAAGATGCTCATGTGCAGATACTTTCCAGAATTACATTGTTATACAACGTTAGATCATAACTCATTGCATTTGAATAAAAAATGTTGACGTAAGAAAAGTAAGGCAAAGTGAACGATGGCGCGGCTGAATGTGCGATGGGGAGGAGGCGTTAGTCCGGTCGTGTACCTTGAGTTCATTCCATTTGGAGGTGAGATCATGATGCAGCGGGAAAAACTGGTTGAACAACGTGTCCTGGAATATGATGCGCGCCTGCGTTATTTGCAAGAGGTTGAAAGTGGTAAAGTACCTGAAGCAAATAGCAAATCGAAGTTGATCTCCAGTCTGGATCGGCAGTTGCTGAAGCTAAGAGAAGAACGGCAACGCTGTCTGGATCGGATCGAGCAAGTTAAAGTCAATGTACGTAAAAATTGGCAAGAAGATAGTTTTGAACAGGTCGGTCCCATGGTGATTTGGGAAGCTGTAGCAAAACGTATCGGTATGATATTCGCCTGAGGATATAAAATTTAGAAAAAACGGCCCGTTCAGCGGGCCGTTTTTCGTTTGGAATTTAGCCTTGTTTTAACCACTGCGCGACAGTTTTTGCGTAGTAGGTCAAAATGCCATCGGCACCCGCGCGTTTCATCGACAACAGTGCTTCCAGTACAACCGCTTTTTCATTCAGCCAACCATTTTGGCTGGCCGCTTTGAGCATCGCGTATTCGCCACTGACCTGATACACGTAGGTCGGAACGCCAAAACCACTTTTCACCCGGTGCACGATGTCCAGGTAGGGCATGCCAGGCTTGACCATGACCATGTCCGCGCCTTCGGCCAGATCCTGGGCAACTTCACGCAGGGCTTCGTCGGTGTTGGCGGGGTCCATCTGGTAGCTGTATTTGTTGCCACCCTTCAGGTTGCCTGCCGAGCCGACCGCATCGCGGAACGGGCCGTAATAGGCCGAGGCGTATTTGGCAGCGTAGGACAGAATGCAGGTGTTGCGGTGACCGGCTTTTTCCAGTGCAGCGCGAATGGCGCCAATGCGACCGTCCATCATGTCTGACGGCGCAACGATGTCGGCACCGGCTTCGGCGTGGGACAGGGCCTGTTTGACCAGGACAGCCACGGTCTCGTCGTTGAGCACATAGCCGTTTTCATCAATCAGACCGTCCTGGCCGTGGGTGGTGAACGGGTCCAGAGCGACGTCGGTGATGACGCCCAACTGTGGGAAATTTTGCTTGAGTGCCCGCACTGCACGTTGTGCCAAACCTTCGGGATTGAAAGCCTCAGCGGCGTCCAGCGACTTTTTCTCCAGCGGTGTGACCGGGAACAGGGCGACGGCAGGGACGCCTAGTTCGACCAGTTCGGCGGCTTCTTTGAGCAGCAAATCAATGCTGACACGCTCAACGCCGGGCATGGATGCAATGGATTCGCGGCGATTGCTGCCTTCCAGGATGAACATGGGGTAGATCAGGTCGTCACTGGTCAGCACGTTTTCGCGCATCAGGCGACGGCTGAACTCGTTGAAACGCATGCGGCGCATGCGCGTCATCGGGTATGGGCCTCGGGATTCGAATTGGGACACTTTTGCCTCCGGTGTCTCTCGTTGTTTTTAAAGCGCGTCGATGACGCTGCTCAGTTTGGCGAAAATGGCGCTGATTTCACCTTCGGCCTTGACGGTGTGCAGTTTGCCCGCCTGGCGGTAGTAATCTACCAGCGGCGCGGTCTGTTCGTCGTACACACCCAGGCGCTTGCGCAGGGTGGCTTCGTTGTCATCTGCCCGGTGTTGCAGTTCGCCGCCGCACTTGTCACAGGTATGCTCGCCTTTGGCCGAGGGTGAGGTGTGGATGTTGAACACCTGACCGCAGTCCTTGCAGGTGCGACGACCGGCGATGCGCTGGATGATGGCTTCGTAGTCGGCATCAAATTCGATCGCACCTTCCAGCGGCCATTTCAGGTCTGCCAGCATTTTGTCCAGCGCCTTGGCTTGAACCAGGGTGCGGGGGAAGCCGTCGAGGATGAAGCCATTTTTGGCGTCGTTCTCGGCCAGACGCTCGCGAATGATGCCCAGTACCAGCTCGTCGGAGACCAGTTGACCGGCTTCCATCACGGCTTTGGCCTGCAATCCCAGCGGGGTTTGTGCGGCAACAGCGGCGCGCAACAGGTCGCCGGTGGAGATTTGAGGGATCTGGTACTTGTCTACCAGCATCTTGGCCTGGGTACCTTTACCAGAACCGGGGGCTCCGAGCAGAATAATTCTCATAGCGACTCTCATTTCAGTGGAGTTAGACATGCGCCTACCCGGAAGGGCCTGCGAAATCAAAGGGGGGAATTATAAACCTCTTTTCTCAGCACAAACTAGGGTTATGAGGGGTTCGCTTTTACGTTCGCTTTTTGGGTATACTGTGCGCCAAATTTTGGGACGGGCTGCCGTGAGCGCCGGTGACGTTAATATTTAGAAATTAAGGAGATTCTGATGGGGTTGTACAATGTTCCCGCTGGTAAAGACGTGCCGAATGATGTGAACGTCATTATCGAAATTCCAGCTATGGCTGAGCCGGTTAAGTACGAAATCGACAAAGATACCGGAGCACTGATGGTGGATCGCTTCATGGGCACCGCTATGCACTATCCCTGCAACTACGGTTACATTCCCCAGACTCTGTCTGACGACGGCGACCCCGTGGACGTATTGGTAGTGACGCCCATCCCCTTGAAAGCTGCCAGCGTGATTCGCTGCCGCGTGGTTGGCGTGCTGGATATGGCTGACGAAGGTGGTCACGACGAGAAACTGGTGGCTGTACCTGTTTCCAAGCTGACTCCGCTGTATGACGACGTCAAAGAGGCAACTGACCTGCCGCTGATCCTGCGCGAACAGATCAAACATTTCTTTGAGCACTACAAAGATCTGGAAAAAGGCAAGTGGGTGAAGGTTGAAGGCTGGGGCGATGCCGCCGCTGCCCGCGCTGCTATCACCAAAGCAGCTGCCAACTACAAATCCTCTAACAAGTAATATCTTCAGGGCCGGGGAAATCCCGGCCCTGTCTTTATGAGTCATTCACACCACCACCATCATCACGATGACGGTCATCATCACCATCACCACCATATCGGTAGTGGTACGGTGCTGGTGATTGCCCTGTTGCTTACCCTGGGATTTGCTGCCGTGGAGGCCGTCTTCGGCTGGTTGGCCAATTCCCTGGCCCTGCTGGGTGACGCCGGGCATATGCTTAGTGATGCAGCGGCGCTGGGGTTGGCGGCATTTGCAGCCTGGTTGGCCAAGCGACCACCGTCATTGCGTCACAGCTACGGTCTGGTACGTGCCGAGGCCATGGCGGCGATGTTTAATGGGCTATTCATGCTGGCGGTAATTGCCAGTATCGTCTGGGCGGCGATTGATCGTTTGCACCAACCGCAAGACGTTGCCGGCAGTACGGTTATCTGGGTAGCTTTGCTGGGTATGGCGGTCAACATTGTGGTGGCGGTGGTACTCAGTCGTGGCGAGCAGAACCTCAATACCCGTGGCGCGATGCTGCATGTGTTGGGCGATTTGTTGGGCTCGGTAGCCGCGCTGATTTCGGGGCTGGCCATTTATTTCTGGGGCTGGTTGTGGATGGACCCGGTATTGTCAGTGCTGATTTGTGTGCTGATTTTGTTGTCTACCCTGCGCCTGCTGCGCGAAGTCGTGGCGGTGATGATGGAGGCGGTTCCATCCCATATCGACCTGGGGAAGGTGGGCGCAGAGATGGCTTCTGTCACCGGGGTGAAGTCGGTGCACGACCTGCACATCTGGACCCTGGCTTCAGGACAGCAGGCCTTGTCTGCTCATGTGGTACTGGATGATTTGCGTCACTGGCCAGACGTTCTCAAGGCGCAGCAGCATTTGCTGGAACATCACTACCACATTGATCACATCACTCTGCAGCCTGAAGTGGCTGTATTTACCTTATCGCAGCATTCGCTCGACGATTATCATCACAGCCGTAATCACCCGCATTGATTGTCGCTAATCGCTGCTGGGTGACGGAATGAAGCCTGCAGACTAAAGACTATACAAGTTTTGCCGACATCACGGGCAGGGCGGTTTTTTTTCCTATAAACAGTAACTAACAGCTATTTCACAGAACGTTGAGATGATGGCTCGGAGCTTGGTATAGCATGGCAGCGGAACCAGGGAGTGATGCCGCGGGTGGCGTCCGGTTTTTGTTGACTGACGATCGCATGAAAGTGGTCGCCAAATTCCGCACGCCTGGCAATCCTGCTACGATCAATCGTCAGTGGGTGCAAACTGCGCTGGTGGACATGCATCTTGATCATTTGTACCTTTCTGAGAGCGCCATTGAAGACCTCATTCACAAATACAACTACGGTGAACCATCAGGCGCGGTGCTCATTGGTGAGCGGCGCGATGCCAAGCTGACGCTGGCTATTTCTCCCGACAAAATGGAAGCCTACATGGATTTGGAGCCGGCCTACGGAGGCCAGCGCCTGACCAAGGACGGTCTGGAAAAAGCACTGCGGGAAAAGAATATTATTTTTGGGCTGCTATTACCGGAAATCAAAGATGCATTGCAAAAGGGGCAAGCCAAGGATGTGCTGATTGCATGCGGTACGCCAGCGATAGAGGGAACCCATGCCCGTTTTGAAGTGCTGATTCCAGAGATAAAAGATCGGACTCCACAAGTGCGCGAAGACGGCATGGTGGATTATCGCGATCTGGGCGAAATTTACACCGTTCAACCGGGGGTGCCGGTGATGCGGCGTCAGCCTGCTCGGCAGGGCGCGGCAGGTACCAATGTGCATGGGCAGACCATTAATCCCAAACAAGTGAAAGATGCGAATTTTTCCGGTGGACTGGAAGGGGTTGAGGTTTCTCAGGGCGATCCTGACCTGTTGATTTCGACAACGACCGGGCAGCCGGTGATCAAGGGTAATGGCGTAACCATAGAAAATGTGCTGCGTTTAAAAAAAGTGGATTTATCTACGGGGAATGTGAAGTTTGACGGTAGCGTCGAGGTGGAAGGCGAAGTTTCCCGCGGCATGAAAATTGAGGCCACGGGGGACATTATTATTCGAGGTGTGGTGGAGGCTGCGATCCTGCTTGCTGGCGGCGATGTGTTGGTCGATGGTTCCATTATCGGTGGTGGTGATGTGCGCGATCCCAAGGGAGAACTGCTGAGTACTGCTGCGACCATCAAGGCGGGGGCAGCGGTGTCGTTCAAGGTTGGCGAATATGTGTATGTTGAGGCCGGTGACTGCATTTATGTCGAAGAACTGGCAATGAGTTGTGAGTTGCACGCGCTGAACGAAGTTGTGGTCGGTACCAAAAATGCGCGTCGCGGCCAGGTTGTTGGAGGACTGGCTCATTCCGGGGTTTTCATCAAAGTATTGCAGGCTGGCGGTCAAAGTGGTGTCAAAACTGTCTTTGAAATCAGTTACCCCAAAGGGATTGGTGGTGAAATTAAAAAGCTGGACGATGAGATTGCGGTGCAGGACAACAAATTGTTCCAGGTTAAAAGAACATTGCTGAGTTTCCGGCGTGATCCCAAAAATGTGAACAAGCAAAAAGCCATGCAATTGATTCAGGACAAGCGCAACCTGGAAGGGCAAATTGCCGAACTGGAAGCCAAAAAAGAAAAATTAATGATGCAGATCGAACGCGTCAAAAAAGGTCAGGTATTGGTGGGGCGTAATACTTTTGCCGGGACCGTCATCAAAATAGGCAACGCAGATAAAACTATCAGCGAAGACACCAAAGGCGTTGGTTATCGCCTCTACGAAGACAAACACATCGTTTCGTTTTAATTATTGTTGCGGTTTGGGTGGTCTGGCGAAGGTGAAGAGTCGTCACACCCATGCGTAAGCGTGACGACCCTGCCCCGTTTTAAATGACCTTGGAAAAACGCTGTTCTTTTTTCGCGCGCAAATATTTGTCGAACACCATGCAGATGTTACGGATCAGCAGGTGGCCAGCCGGCAGCACTTTGATGTTATCGGCATCCAGGCTGATCAAACCATCTTCCTGCATCGGTTTTAGCTCGGCCAGTTCAGTGGCAAAATATTCGGCGAAATTAATACCGAATTTTTCGCCCATGCTCGGCATATTTAGCACAAAGTTGCAGATCAGTTGGGTGATGACTGCGCGACGCAGTACATCATCAGCATCCAGATCCACACCACGGAATACCGGCAGTTTGCCCGCATCAATATCGGCGTAATACGTTTCGATGTCTTTGGCGTTTTGGCTGTAGCTGTCGCCAACCATGCCGATGGAAGTGACGCCCATGGCGATCAGGTCACAATCGGCGTGGGTGGAATAACCCTGGAAATTGCGATACAGCGTGCCGTTGCGTTGGGCTACAGCCAGTTCGTCATCGGGCTTGGCAAAGTGGTCCATGCCGATGTAGACGTAACCGGCAGCGGTCAGCTTGTCGATGGTCTGATGCAGGATTTCCAGTTTCTGTGCCGGTGAGGGCAGGTCGGCTTCGTTGATGCGGCGCTGTGGTTTGAACATCTCTGGCAGATGCGCATAGTTGAACACCGACAAGCGATCGGGTGAGGTCTCGATCGCCCAGTTCAGCGTGGCATTGAAGCTCTCGGCTGTCTGCAGCGGCAGGCCGTAGATCAGGTCGATACTGATGGACTTGAAGCCGGCCTTGCGCGCGCCTTCGACGGCAGCCACGGTCACTTCGTGCGGCTGAATGCGATTCACGGCTTTTTGCACAACCGGACTTACGTCCTGTACACCTAGGCTCAGACGGTTAAAGCCCAGATCGCGCAGCAGTTGTAGCGAATCCTGGGTCACTTCGCGTGGGTCGATTTCGATGGAAAACTCGCCGGTGTCATCGTCAGCCAGGGTGAAGTGCTTGCGGGTCATTGCCATCAGCTCTTTCATTTCGTCCGGGCTGATAAAAGTCGGGGTGCCGCCGCCCCAGTGCAGTTGTTCGACCACACGGTTCTTGTCGAACAATTCGGCCTGCATGGCGATTTCCTTGTAGACGCGCTCCAGGTAGGGCGCGGCCTTGGAGCGGTCCTTGGTGGCGATCTTGTTGCAGCCACAATAGAAGCAAACGGTGTCACAGAACGGAATATGGAAATACAACGATAGCGGCGTGGGCTTGGTTTGCTGACGACTGCGTTCGTTGGATCGGGCTGCCCAAGCCCGGTATTCGGCCTCGGCAAACCCCTCATGGAACTGCACTGCGGTCGGATAAGAGGTATAGCGGGGGCCCGATTTGTCATAGCGGCGAATAAGGGCTTCGTCAAAACGTACCGACTGATCCATGATAATTCCTGACTGATTTTCTGTGAAATAGACCTAAAAATTATACCGGTATTACGCCGGCCTTTCCATGTATGAAATGCAGGGGAGTTTGCAATGCGCTGATTTAGAAATAATTAAGTCTGCGCGGCGATGCCTGCTAAAATAGCCGGCACAGAGCAACCGTTTTCCGGGAACCGCACAATGAAGATCGAATTTTCCAAAATGCATGGCTTGGGCAATGATTTTGTTGTCATCGATGCCATTAATCAGCAGATCAATCTCAGTAGCGAGCAGGTGCGTTTTCTTGCCGATCGCCACTTCGGTGTGGGCTGTGATCAATTGTTGCTGGTGGAAAAGGCGAGCCGTCCCTCGGTGGACTTCCGTTACCGGATATTCAACGCCGATGGCAGCGAAGTGGAGCAGTGTGGCAACGGCGCCCGCTGTTTTGCCCGGTTTGTCGCCAATCATGGCTTGACCAGTAAAACCGAAATTCCGGTGGAAACTGCCGGTGGCGATATCGTTTTGCGTCTGCAGGACGATGGCCAGGTCACGGTCGACATGGGTGTTCCGCGCTTTGATCCGGCGGTGTTGCCGCTGACCATGGCGGCGCGTCAGGCGCGTTACGACGTGGAGATTGATGGCGAATTGACCACTTTTGGTGCAGTGTCCATGGGCAATCCCCACGCAGTGATTATGGTCGACGATGTGACTCGCGCACCGGTGGATACGTTGGGGCCGATATTGGAGTCGCACCCGCTGTTTCCCAGACGGGTCAATGTCGGTTTCATGCAGGTGAAAAGTGCCGATCACATCGCGCTGCGGGTGTATGAGCGCGGCGCGGCTGAAACGCTGGCCTGCGGCACTGGGGCATGTGGTGCCATGGTGGTGGGGCGCACTTGGGGATTGCTGGACGACACGGTACAGGTGGATTTGCCCGGCGGCAGTCTACGCATTCACTGGGCGGGCGAAGGCCACCATGTGATGATGACTGGTCCGGCGGTGGAAGTGTTTCGCGGCATGATCGAGTTGGCCTAACCCGGTAGAAATTAAGTTTCTTTTCTGATAACAACTGGCTAACATGGAGTTTCGCTGTTTTTGAATCAACGTTGACGGGCCAAAAGTTGCAATTATGACAACCATAGACCACACCGAAGGCAGACAAATGAGCACGCGTTTGAATGAGCGTGAAATCGTCGAATATTTGCGCAAAAATCCGGAATTCTTTAATCAGCATCCGGAGTTGCTGGCAGATTTGAAAGTGCCTCACCAGACGGGTGGTGCCGTTTCGTTGATAGAGCGCCAAATTTCGGTACTTCGCGATGACAATCGACAGTTGCGTCAGCGTATTCGTGAACTGATGGAAATTGCCCGCGACAACGACGTGTTGATGGGCAAACTGCACGAGCTTAGTTTGGTGCTGATTCGTTCCGGCAGTCTGGACAGTTTTTTCCGTGATCTGGCCGATTATCTGAAGCGCGATTTTTCAGCGGATTTTGTAGCGGCCAAGGTATTTTCAACGCGGGACAATGAAACTCGCGCTGAATTTATTTCGCCTAAAGCCGATGGCATCGCATTGTTTGATTCCATTTTGGCGCGCAAGAAACCGGTGTGTGGTCGCTTCAGTCAATCGCAGTTGGCATTTTTGTTTGGTCGTGAGGCTGAGCAGGTGGGCTCTGCCGCAGTGGTACCGCTGGTGTACAAGGATTCCATTGGCATGTTCGCTGTTGCCAGCCATGACCGGGAACGGTTTCGTGCCGGCATGAGTACGGTATTTTTGGCGTATCTCGGTGAAATTGGCGGTTCGGTATTGCACCGCTTTCTTAATCGCTGATTGTCTGCATGCAGCCCATCGCGCAGCAGTGGCAACAGGATTTTCAGCAACATCTCGCGTTTGAACGCCGTCTTTCTCCGCACACCTGCAAGGCCTATGGCCGTGACTTGGCCGAGATGGTGGCGTTTGCCGACCAACAAAATCTAACCCATTGGTCCGATGTTCACAGCCAGCATGTGCGGCTGTTTGTGATGTATTTGAATCGCCGTGGTTTGGCGGCCAAAAGCATTCAGCGGATGCTGTCCACGTTGAGAGTATTCTATGATTTTTTACTGCGCAAACGCCTGCTCAAAGTCAATCCAGTCGAGGCCGTGACCGGCCCCAAGGTCGAGAAAAAACTGCCGTCGGTACTGGGCGTGGACGAACTGGGACAGTTGCTGAATTTCCCGCAAGATGACCCCTTGGCTTGTCGCGATCTGGCGATGATGGAGTTGTTTTATTCCAGCGGCTTGCGCCTTGCCGAGTTGGCAGGTTTGACGCTGGATCGGCTGGACTTGAGTGCCGCCCAATTGCGGGTGATCGGCAAAGGGAACAAGGAGCGCGAACTGCCCATTGGCCGCTTTGCGGTGGAGGCATTGCAGCGCTGGTTGAAGGTGCGAGCCGGCATGGTTGAGCCCGATCAGCAGGCCGTGTTTGTTTCTCAGCAGGGGCAGCGCCTGTCGGTGCGTTCAATTCAGCAGCGCCTGCGGCAGCGCGGTTTGCAGCAGGGTGTGACGGGCCGGCTTTATCCGCACCGGTTGCGACACTCGTTCGCCAGTCATTTGCTGGAATCCAGCGGTGATATTCGCGCGGTTCAAGAGCTGCTGGGCCACGCCAATCTGAGCACCACCCAAATCTATACTCACCTGGACTTTCAGCACCTGGCGCAAGTCTACGATCAGGCCCACCCCCGCGCCCGCAAGACCAAAGACAAGCCCTAGTCCGTTGGGTTTCCGCTTGTTGGCTGAAAATCATCCGCCAATGTCTGCGCGTAGTGAACGCAGCCCTTGCCGACCTTCTGGAATTGCGGTCAATTTTGATCCAGTATAGGCGGACGCCGATTGAGCTGATGAAATGTCATCCGGAGGCTGTGGCCGGGGCCGAGATGGTGTAAAATTTGGCGTTTTATCGCAGGAGGACAACCGACGTGGAGCAGTTTAGAGGGACAACCATCCTGTCAGTGCGCCGTGGCAATCAGGTGGTGATTGGTGGCGATGGCCAGGTCACCCTGGGTAATACCGTCATGAAGGGCAATGCGCGCAAGGTCCGTCGTTTGTATCAGGATCGCGTACTGGCCGGATTTGCCGGCGGCACTGCCGATGCGTTTACTTTGTTTGAACGCTTTGAAGGCAAGCTGGAAAAATATTCCGGCAATCTGTTGCGCGCAGCGGTGGAAATGGCCAAAGACTGGCGTACCGATCGAGTGCTGCGTCGCCTGGAAGCCTTGATGGCGGTGGCGGATAAAACCCACTCGCTGATCATTACCGGTAATGGCGATGTGATTGAGCCGGAAAACGATGGTTTGATTGCGATTGGTTCCGGCGGCGCGTTTGCGCAGGCAGCGGCGCGCGCCTTGTTGGACAGCACTGACCTGAGTGCTCGAGAAATTGTCGAACGCTCGCTGCATATTGCGGGCGATATTTGTATCTACACCAACCACAATCTGCGCATTGAAGAGTTGGCAAGCGAACTGTTGCAGGATTAGTCGTACATGTCTGAAATGACTCCTCGGGAAATTGTTCAGGAACTGGACAAACACATCATCGGTCAAAGCGCCGCCAAGCGTGCGGTGGCGATTGCGTTGCGTAATCGCTGGCGCCGTTCGCAACTGGAAGAAACCATTCGCAACGAAATAACGCCTAAAAATATTTTGATGATTGGTCCGACCGGCGTAGGCAAAACAGAAATTGCGCGTCGTTTGGCGCGTTTGGCCAACGCACCGTTTATCAAGGTGGAAGCCACCAAGTTTACCGAAGTCGGCTATGTGGGCCGCGATGTTGAATCCATCGTCAGAGATTTGATGGATGCGGCGATCAAACTGACGCGCGAACAGGCGATGGTCAAAGTCAGAGCGCGCGCGGAAGAAGCTGCCGAAGAACGCATTCTGGATGCCTTGTTACCACCGCCACGTCGCAGCGTTTACGATGATCGTCCGGCAGAACAGGATGCCAGCGGTACGCGTCAGCGTTTCCGCAAGATGCTGCGCGAAGGTTCGCTGGATGACAAGGAAATTACCATCGAAGTGCGCGAAGCACCGATGGGTGTGGAAATCATGACGCCGCCGGGCATGGAAGACATGACCAGCCAACTGCAGAGCATGTTCCAGAATTTGTCTGCTGGCCGCACTAAAAATCGGCGCATGACTGTTGGTGAAGCACAGAAAGTGCTGGCAGATGAAGAAGCCTCTAAACTGGTGAACGAAGAAGATATTAAAACCCAGGCACTGCATTCGGTTGAGCAGAACGGTATTGTGTTTTTGGATGAAATGGACAAGATCTGCAAGCGTGGCGAAACCAGCGGCGCAGATGTGTCGCGTGAAGGTGTGCAGCGCGATTTGTTGCCACTGGTCGAGGGATGTACCGTTTCCACCAAACACGGCATGATTAAAACCGACCACATTTTGTTTATTGCCTCCGGCGCATTTCATTTATCCAAACCGTCGGATTTGATTCCCGAATTGCAAGGTCGTTTACCGATTCGTGTTGAGCTGCAAGCACTGAGTGTGAGCGATTTTGTGCGCATACTCACTGAACCCAATCACTCGTTAACCGAGCAATACAGCGCGTTGATGTCGACCGAGCAGGTGAAGTTAACTTTTTCTCAGGATGGCATTCAGCGATTGGCTGAAGTGGCGTGGGAAGTGAATGAACGCACTGAAAATATTGGTGCTCGTCGTTTGCACACGGTGCTTGAACGCCTGCTGGAAAGTGTCTCGTTTGATGCCGGCGATCATGGCCAGCAGACAATTATGGTTGATCGTGCCTATGTGGATGCCCAGTTGGGCGAACTGGTGATCAACGAAGATCTCAGTCGTTATATTTTGTAGGAAATTGACTCAATGACTCAGCACGTACCTACAGAAATCAAATTGCATCAAAAATCGCGCAAGCTGGAAGTCAGTTTTGATACTGGCGAAACATTCCAACTGAGCTGTGAGTTTTTACGTGTGTTTTCGCCCTCGGCAGAAGTGCGCGGTCATGGTCCTGGTCAGGAAACGCTGCAGGTTGGAAAAAAAGAAGTCAACATTATGCACATTGAGCCGGTCGGCAGTTACGGCATCAAACCTTTTTTCAGTGATGGTCACCAAAGCGGCATTTACGACTGGGATACGCTGTATCGCATGGGCAGAATGCAAGACGAACTTTGGCAGGAATATCTGCAAAAGCTGGATGCTGCGGGGAAATCACGCGAACCGGTGATCGCCGATTCTCAGGGGAAAAAATTATGAGCAAATCTGATCAAACTACCCATTTTGGTTTTCAAACGGTTGGCGTGAACGAAAAAGCAGCCAAGGTCGCTGAAGTTTTCCATTCGGTGGCAGACAAGTACGACATCATGAACGATGCCCTGTCGTTTGGTGTGCATCGTTTGTGGAAACGTTTCGCTGTGGAAATGGTGCGTGCCCGTCCGGGACAACGCATTCTTGATTTGGCCGGAGGCACGGGTGATCTGGCGGCGCAAATGGCACCGCAGGTTGGCGCTGAAGGTGAAGTGGTGGTGGCGGACATCAATGACTCGATGTTGATTGTCGGTCGTGATCGTTTGCTGGACAAAGGCATTGTTGGCAATGTGCGTTATGTGCAAGCGAATGCGCAGTGCCTGCCGTTTCCTGACAATTATTTTGACTGCATTACCATCGCGTTTGGTTTGCGCAATGTTACTCACAAAGATCAGGCGCTGGCGTCGATGTATCGTGTGCTCAAGCCCGGCGGCAAAGTGTTGGTAGTGGAATTTTCCAAACCCACGCTGCCCGGTTTGGACAAAGTGTACGATTTTTATTCCTTCAAGCTGATGCCCAAGATGGGGAAATTGATTGCCGATGACGAGGAAAGTTACCGTTATCTGGCCGAATCCATTCGCATGCATCCCGGTCAGGACGAACTGAAACAGATGATGATGGATGTTGGTTTCGAGCGTTGCGACTATCACAATCTGTCGGGTGGTATCGTGGCGGTGCACCGAGGTTATAAATTCTGATGGATCTTTCTCAGCTACAGTATGTAGGATTCATGAGGCGTCTAATCGCAAGCATAATCGATAGTTTCATTTTTTGGGCTGTCTATTTGGTTGGTGTGCTGTTTTTGCTGAGTTTGTTTGGTGTATCTGGGTTGCAGCGCATTTTTGGAGAAGAGGTAGAGTATTATTTTTTCTTTGGTAGTTTTAGCATTTTCGACGGAAGGTGGTTGTCGAATCTCCTTTTTCTAGCGGCTACCGTTTACTTTTGGGTGCGATTTGGCGGCACGCCGGGCAAGCTGCTGATGCGCTGTCACGTGGTTGATGCCGATACGGGTAAACTTATCACACCGGCAAAAGCAGTTATTCGTTACCTGGCCTATTTTCTATCGTTATTGCCTTTCGGTCTGGGTTTTTTCTGGATTCTGTGGGATAAACGCAAGCAGGGTTTTCACGATAAAATTGCCAAAACGGTGGTTGTGGTTGAGCACGAACATTGGCAGGTTGATGAATCACAAAAAAGTTTGGATCAGTTGTTACAGGAATTGAGATGAGATTACCTGCGCCTGTATTGATGAGCATGGAGATGGCTTTTAACCGGGTGTTGCGCATGGACCCGGAAAGTCTGGAAGCATTTGATGGTTTGTCTGGAAAAGTGATCGTCATTGATGCGATTGGTACGGGACTGATTTTGTACCTGATGCCTGCTCTGGATGGTGTGCGCTTGGCCGATCATTATGATGGTCAGGTCGATGCCACGATTCGTGGTGGTTTGTTTTCGCTGTTGCACACGGCGATGACGCATGAGCGTGATCGTGTGTTGTCTGGCGATGTCAAAATTGAAGGCGATGTTCGTTTGGGACAGCGCGTACAGCACATTTTGAAAAATATGGAACTTGATTGGGAAGAACCATTGTCCCGTGTGGTCGGCGATGTGGCGGCTCATCAATTGGGGCGGGCGGCGCAGGACGCGTTTTCCTTTTTTTCGCGAACCGTGCAGGGGTTGTTGCGCGACAGTGCAGAGTATGTGACCGAAGAACGTCGCGATGTTCCCAGTAAAGTTGAACTGGATGATTATTATAATCGGGTAGATGAGGTGCGCGCTCACGTTGATCGTGTGGCGGCGCGAATTATGCGCCTGCAGACCCAGCTGGAGAACAACGGTTGAAACGTATTTCCCAGTTATTGCGCTTATTGACCATCAATAGAGTGCTGGTTCGTCATGGCCTGGACGAATTGATTTTGGCCATGCATTTGTTCCGGCCGGTGCGTTTTGTGTTGCATCTCTTGCCGTGGAATTGGTTTGGTCGAAACCAACAGCCGCGCGGCGAACGAATTCGTCATGCATTGGAAGATTTGGGGCCAATTTTTGTCAAATTCGGTCAGATGCTTTCCACGCGTCCAGATTTGTTGCCGCCGGATATTGCGCAGGAGTTGGCCAAGCTGCAAGACCGCGTGCCACCGTTTCCCGGCCATGAGGCGCGTGCCGTCATCGAAAAAGCCTACGGCAAACCCATTGAGGAAGTGCTGTGCGATTTTGATGAGACGCCCTTGGCGTCTGCGTCGATTGCGCAAGTACATCCGGCCAAATTGGCAGATGGTCGTGAAGTTATTGTCAAAGTGGTGCGGCCACAGATCAAGAAAGTGATCAAACGCGATATCGCCTTGCTGTACACGCTGGCGGAATTGGCAGAAAAATATTGGTCGGAAGGTAAACGCTTGCGTGCTGTGGAAGTGGTGAGCGAGTATGAAAAAACCATTCTCGACGAACTGGACTTGCAGCGTGAGGCGGCCAATGCCTCGCAGATTCGTCGTCACTTCGATGGTTCGCCATTGCTTTACATTCCCGAAGTGCATTGGACGTACACTCGTCCCAGTGTGATGGTGATGGAACGCATCAGCGGCATTCCCATCAGCAATGTGCCGGCCTTGCGTGAGGCAGGGATTAATCTGGAAGCGCTGTCTGAACGTGGGGTGGAGATTTTTTTCACCCAGGTGTTTAAGCATAATTTCTTTCATGCGGATATGCACCCAGGCAATATTTTTGTCTCGCCGGAAGGTCAGTACATCGCTGTTGATTTTGGCATTGTTGGCACGCTGAATCCGGAAGATCAGCGTTATCTGGCAGAAAATTTCCTGGCATTTTTCAATCGCGATTATCGCCGCGTGGGCGAGTTGCACGTGGAATCTGGCTGGGTGCCCGCGACGACCCGGGTGGATGAATTTGAAGCAGCGATTCGTACCGTGTGTGAGCCTATTTTTGAAAAACCATTGGCGGAAATTTCATTCGGCCAATTGTTGCTGCGCCTTTTCCAGACGGCGCGTCGGTTCAATATGGAAGTGCAGCCGCAGTTGGTGTTGCTGCAAAAAACCTTGCTCAACATTGAAGGCTTGGGCCGTGAGCTTAATCCTGATCTGGATTTGTGGCGTACCGCCAAACCATTTTTGGAAAACTGGATGCGCGATCGCGTTGGGCCAGCAGCGGTGTTCAGAATGATCAAAAAGCGCGCGCCGGGCTGGCTGGAAAAATTCCCCGACATGCCTGACCTGCTGCACGATGTGATGGCATTGACGCGACAGCAACAGTGGGCACGCCAGCGGCGTGAAGATGATACCGAATTGTTGGTGCGTGCTCTGCAAGTCAACAGCCGCAAACAATTCGCTACGATTACCGGCAGCACGTTGGTACTTGCGGCAGTATTGGTGCTTTTGCTGGGGCCGACTCAGGCCGCCTGGCAACAGCCGTTGGGCTGGATGCTGCTGGGCGCTGGTTTGCTCAGCTGGCTGTGGCAGTGGCCGCGCAAGAGTTAGTATGAACATTCATTATCACACGACCCGATTTGGCTGGCGTGATGGTAACGATGCTGAGCTGTTGTGTGACGGCGAGATTTTTTTTCCGCGCATGTTGCAGGCCATTGATCAGGCAGAACAGGAAGTGCTGCTTGAGATGTATTTGTTCGAATCTGGTCAGGTCGCTGATCGTTTTATTTCCTCTCTTTGTCGCGCTGCCCAGCGTGGCGCGCAAGTTTATTTGTTGCTGGATGATTTTGGCTGTCATGCACTGAAAACGGCAGATCGCGACCACTTGCGCAGAGCCGGAGTTCGGCTGCACTTTTATAACCCCTTACATTATGGTCGATTGCGCCGAGCCTTGTTTCGCGATCATCGCAAATTATTGCTGGTAGATGGTGCGCTGGCGTTTGTTGGTGGTGCCGGAATTGCGGATGAGTTTGATGCGCTTGTCCACGGGAAATTGGCATGGCGTGAAACTATGTTGGCCTTGCGCGGACCTTGTTTACAAGACTGGCGACAGTTGTTTATTGAGGCATGGCGGCAATGTAGTGGTGATATTTCGCTGGCGAATGATTTTGTGGTGCAGACGTTTGCTGATCGTTTTCAGGGGCGGGTCAGTCCTTCGTCAGGGCAGTATGGGCAGGAAATTAAGCAGACGTTGATGAAGCGGTTACGCGCGGCTGAACGTCGTGTCTGGATTGCAACCGCGTATTTTGTGCCGTCAGTAAAGTTGCGCCGCGCATTGGCCAGAGCTGCTCGTCGCGGCGTGGATGTGAGATTGTTGTTGCCGGGGCCGCAGACCGATCATCCTTCGGTGCGTCATGCGGGGCGGCGTTTTTACTATTCGCTGTTACGCGCGGGCGTGCGCATTTTTGAATATCAGCCACGTTTCACTCATGCGAAAGTGCAGATGTGTGATGCCTGGGTGTCGATTGGCTCGAGCAACATTGACCGCTGGAATTTTCGCTGGAATCTGGAAGCTAACCAGGAGCTGGAGGACGAGAGTTTTGCCCGGCAGGTGGCGGAGATGTTTGAGCGTGATTTTGCCGCTAGTCGGCAGATTTCGCTTGAGCACTGGCTGCGGCGGCCCTGGTACCGGCGCTGGCTGGAACGGTTCTGGGGCCGGATTGATGTGTGGTTGGATCGCTGGATGCACCGTCCCTGATTGCGATCAGCAAAGGGCGTAGGGTGGGCAAATGCCAGGCTGCGGCTTTGGGCCACTGGTGGTGAACGTCGTGATGCATGGTGGCCAGCAACGCAGGTTTGCCATACAGCAGAGCCAGTCCGCGTTGCAGCAGCATTGGCAGCGGTAATTCGAAGGTGCCGTATTGTTGCTGGCGGTAGTGCAGATGATGGAAAAAGACCCAGACGGCAATGCCGTAGTTGATGCGCAGCGCCAGCCACATGATCCAGAACGCCATACCGCCCCACCAGGCGAGCAGAACGAACAGTGACAGGCGTGCCAGCACCGCCGCGTCTGGGCGATAGCCTCCAGCCTGTTGGCGGACATAGTGTAAGCTGCATTGCTCCGGAAAGCGCAGGGCGCCGAGCAGCGATCGCAGGTGGCCACCGCGAATGTGGAAAGCGTCAGGGTCTTGTTCGCTGGCGGTATGGGCATGATGGCCGGCGTGCAATTGCTGGTATTCGGCGTAGCCAATGTTGAGCGGTGAAAACGGAATCAGAAAGCTGCGAATCAGCGGATGGAGCTGTTCGCTGTGGCAATGATGAAATAGCTCGTGCACGGCCAGCATCCAGCGGACTAAACTGATGTTAAGCAGTATCAGGCAGAGCCAGAGATGTTCGCCGGTGCCGATGAAATAGGCGAACAGGGCGAGGATGATCGCGTTACACAGCAGCACTTCGAGTTTGAAGCGAGCCATGTCTGAAGCTTGGTAGTTGTAGTCGCGCGGATTCATGTTTCCGTTCCGTGGTTTTCGATTTATTTTATGGTATCTCACGGGGCTTTTAAAACAACGGCAGCTTGGGCATAATTCCCCGACTATTTTACTGGCTTGCCTGGCTATCCCAGGAAGCAGGAAACCACTCATGAAACTCTACGAATATCACGCCAAGCGACTGTTCGCCGACTATGGCATTCCCGTACCTGATTCCCAATTGGTGACCGATAACGCCCAGGTGGAGGCGGCCTTGGCCGCGTTGGGCGGTGATCGCTGGATTATCAAAGCGCAAAGTTTGGCGGGGCGATCCCGTCTGGATGGCTATGTGCGCTGGGCGGTCGGGGTGGAACATGCTCGCCTGCTGGTGGGGCAAATGTTCAAGGGTGACGTGGATAAGCGCCGGGAGGCGGTGGCTGCGGTGCTGATTGAACGCCCTGCCGAGGTGCAGCGGCACCTTTATCTGGCCATGAGCATTGACCCTTTGCTGGAGCGCATTGTCTGCATGGCGGCGGATACCGGCGGCGCCTCGATTGATGTGGTGGCGCGCGAAAAACCCGAACTGGTTTTTACCGAAGTCGCGGATATCGTGTTCGGATTTCGTCCGTATCATTGTCGACAAATGGCGCAGAACCTTGGCTTGACCGGGGCGTTGGCGGTGCAGTTATCGCAGGTGATGAGCAATGCCTATCGCTTGTTTGTCGAGAAGGAATTGCTGTTACTGGAAATCAGCCCACTGGCGATCATTGATGACAATCAATTATCCGCACTTAATGCCAAACTGGTGGCGGACAGCAACGCATCGTTTCGCCAAAGGGACCTGGGGACGTTTGGTGATGTTCGCGGGACCAGTGTTGTCGGCCTGGATGCGCAGGGGTATGTGCTGACGGATGTGCCGTTGCAGGGCAACATCGGCTGCATACTCAATGGTGCTGGCTTGGCAATGGCAACGCTGGATTTGATTCGCCTGCCCGGGGAAGAGCCCGCCTGTGTGCTCGACATCAGTGGTCGTTCCAATGAGCAGGAAGTGGCTGAGGCCTATGGGTCGTTGCTGGACAATCCGCAGGTGGATGTGTTGCTGGTGAATATTTTTGGCGGCATTGTGCGCTGCGACATGGTGGCGCGCGGAATGTTGGTCGCGTTGCGATTGCGCAAAGCCAACAAGCCAACTGTGGTGCGCTTTGCCGGAACCAATGCCAAAGAAGGTTTGATGTTGCTCAATGATTCGGAGTTTGGTTTCCGTTTGATGGATGGATTCCAGGAGGCTGTCGCTGCGGTGGTGGACATGGCCAAAAAGGGCAGGCTATGAGCATTCT
Organism: Gammaproteobacteria bacterium; assembly: GCA_029884425.1. NCBI lineage: Bacteria > Pseudomonadati > Pseudomonadota > Gammaproteobacteria > Gammaproteobacteria bacterium. The sequence continues at coordinate 42,268 of JAOUHV010000012.1, read as the reverse complement.
GGCCGGTAAAGATACGCGAGTGGTTGTACAGGGCATGACTGGTGTGCAGGGTTTGTTTCATGCGCAGCGGATGCAGGAATATGGCACCCGGATTGTTTCGGCGGTGACGCCTGGACGCGGTGGCGAGCGCTGCCTGGGTGTGCCGGTTTTCAACAGCGTGCGGGATGCGGTCGAAGCGACCGGCGCGACCGCCAGCGTTATTTTTGTGCCCGCTTCAACTGCAGCCGATGCCATCATTGAGGCCGCTGAGGCCGGAATCAATCTGATCGTGTGTATTACGCGTGGCATTCCGGTGCACGATTTGTTACGGGTCAAAGCCGCGCTAACGTTTTATAACGCACGTTTGGTGGGACCGAACACGCCTGGAATCATCACGCCGGGCGAGTGCAATCTTGGCATCATGCCGCCGGAAATTTATTCGCCTGGCACTATCGGTATCATTTCCCGATCCAGTACGCTGACCTACGAAGCCGTTCGCCAAACCACTGAGCTGGGTTTGGGGCAGAGCACTTGCGTTGGCATTGGCGGTGATCCCATTCACGGCATGAATTTTATGCAGGCGCTGGAGCTGTTTGAAAGCGATCGCAAGACTAAAGGCATGATCATGCTCGGCATGATTGGCACCAACGAAGAAGAAGAGACTGCAGAATTTATTCGTCAGCGTGTACGCAAACCCGTGGTGGCTTATATCGCAGGCACAACTGCATCGGCTGGCGCGCGCATGGGACACGCCGGGGCGCTGGTGGCACGCGGATTGGGAACGGCAAAAAGTAAAATCAACGCACTGGAATCTGGCGGAGCGCTGGTGGTGCGGTCACCGCTGGATATGGGACAGCGGATGTGGGAATTTTTTAAGGGGTAGATGTGACTCAAAAGCTGCGTATTGCGCTGGCGCAACTGAATTTTTTAGTGGGCGATATTGCCGGTAACACGGTGCGCATTCGTGAAGCGGTGGCGCGTGCGCGCGTGGAAGGGGCGCAGGTGGTGGTGTTTCCCGAATTGTGTCTCACCGGTTATCCTCCCGAAGATTTGTTATTACGTCCAGGATTGATGCGCCAGGTTGATAGTGCAGTAAATGATTTGCGCAGCTGCAGCATGGGCATGTACGTGGTGATCGGTTGCCCACAGCGGGTGAATGGCGAGTTGTTCAATTGCGCGTTGGTGCTGCATGACGGAGTCGATGTGGCCTGTTATCGCAAGCAACAGTTGCCGAACTATTCGGTGTTTGACGAAAAACGCTATTTTTCGATCGGACAAGAAGCATCAATTTTCGATGTCAATGGTATCCGTTTGGGGCTGTCGGTATGCGAGGATATCTGGTTTCCGGGACCGAGCGCGCAAGCGGTTGAGCATGGCGCACAATTGATTTTGAATCTGAATGCCTCGCCATTTCATCAGGGAAAGATGGAACAGCGTGAAGCGGTAGTCGCCAAGCGTGCTCAGGAAGGACGGGGGCCGGTGGTGTACGTCAATTTGATAGGTGGCCAGGATGAACTGGTGTTTGACGGCGCCTCGTTTGTGGTTGATGCCCGTGGCACGGTGGTGCACCGTGCGGCGAGTTTTGAAGAAAGCATATCGCTGGTCGAATTTGAACTGACGCCTCACGGGCTGAGCAGTACCCAGTCCGTGTCAACCGATCGGCCCGATAATCTGGCGGCAGTCTACGATGCCTTGGTGCTTGGCTTGCGCGATTACGTGAGAAAAAATGGTTTTAAAGGTGTCGTGCTGGGACTGTCCGGCGGAATTGATTCGGCGCTGACGATGGCGATCGCCGTTGATGCCTTGGGCGCGCCCAATGTGGAAGCGGTGATGTTGCCGTCCCGTTATACCGCAGACATCAGCGAGTGGGATGCGGCCGATATGGCAAAGCGGTTGGGTGTAACCTATCGCAGTATTTCGATTGAAAAAGCGTTTGCTGCATTTACCGAGCTGTTGGCCGATGAATTTGCCGGAGCTGCGGCCGATGTCACCGAAGAAAATATTCAGGCGCGTTGCCGCGGTGTGATTTTGATGGCCATCTCCAACAAGAAAGGTCGCATGGTTTTGTCGACAGGTAACAAGAGCGAGATGGCGGTTGGTTATTCCACCTTGTACGGCGACATGGCCGGTGGCCTGGATGTGTTGAAGGACGTGCCCAAAACCCTGGTGTACGATCTGAGTAACTACCGTAACCGTCAGCATGAAGTGATTCCGCAAAGGATTATTGATCGCCCGCCGTCAGCGGAGTTGCGACCAGATCAAAAAGACAGCGATAGTCTGCCAGATTATGCGCTGTTGGACCCAATACTCGAAGCCTATGTTGAGCGCGACATGAGTGTTGCCGATATTGTGGCTATGGGGTTTGATCAACAGGAAGTCATTCGTGTGACACGAATGGTGGATCGAAATGAATACAAGCGACGTCAGGCCGCGCCGGGAATACGCATCACGCCCCGGGCGTTCGGCAAGGACAGGCGCTATCCTATTACCTCCGGGTTTCGCGATTAGTACACTGTTGCGGGCCTGTGATATGCTCAACCTAAAGTAGAACCAAGGGGATTTGCTGTGAAAAAAGTGGAAGCCATAATCAAGCCGTTTAAGCTGGATGATGTGCGTGAAGCGCTTTCTGAAATAGGCATTACCGGCATGACCGCCACCGAGGTCCGTGGCTTTGGGCGGCAAAAGGGTCATACCGAGCTTTACCGTGGGGCGGAATACGTTGTTGATTTTTTGCCCAAGATCAAGATCGAGGTGGTGGTCGACAATGAGCGCGCTGATGCGTGCGTCGATGCCATTGTTAATGCGTCCCGTACCGGGAAAATTGGCGACGGCAAGATTTTTGTGACCTCCGTGGAGCGCGTTGTTCGTATTCGCACCGGCGAGGAAGACGCTGACGCGATCTAATCACGGACCGCTTCGCGCAATTTTAAAAAGCCCCCAATGGGGGCTTTTTTTATTTCTGCTGTTTTATCAGTCTATTTTATGAGCGAAGTTAATTTGTCTCAAATCAGAGACTAAAATAACTGTGTTTTTATCCAGAAAAGAGGTCGATTTTTCTTGTCGATCAAAAAAAATGATCATAAATGTCGGAAATTTTTATAGAAAAAGTGTGATAAAACAAGGGTGTGAACAATAAATAGGCAACTCAAGGTGAAAAGTGTCGGATAAATTTACGCTTTTGGATTTATTGAGTGAAAATTAAACAATTTTATGATCATGGAGGGAAGCCGGCTATAACCTACTGATTTGCTATTAATAAAATACCGCTGTCGCTATTCCCCATACAGAAAATCTCGCGTTCGATTGCCGAACTGACCCGAAGTTGATTAATTCTTAACCTTTTTTGTTAGGTATTTTTTACATCCAACCTTCGGTTACTTTAACAGTCGGCTGTAACTTGTTGATTAAAAAATAAAACTAAACTTGGCACTATAAGTGCAATAAGCCCGGAGGCGATGTACCAAGGGAATGCTTTTGATCGTCAATTATTTGGCGGCCTTAATTTAGACAAAAGATTTGGGCATTAACATTGGCACTACGTATTTACTGTCTATTTACATATAGGTGGAATGAGTTATGAGAGCATGGGTGTTTTTGCTACTTGTAATGACGACTGGGACAGCAGCGGCTACCTCGTTGAGTCAGGAAGAGCGTTGTTTGGCGCAAAACATTTACTTTGAAGCGCGCGGTGAATCTGCATTTGGCCAGCTGGCAGTTGGTCTGGTGACGATGAACCGGGTCTTTAGTGGTTCGTTTCCTGATACGGTCTGTCAGGTGGTATGGCAGCGCCGTCAATTTTCGTGGACACACGATGGCAAAAGCGATCGTCCAGTGGATAAAGATGCCTGGGATAAAGCGGTAAAAATTGCCCGGCATGTTTACAACAACTACGAGACGATTCGCGACAAGAACCTTGATTACACCAAGGGTGCGATGTACTACTACGCGCCGGATTTGGCAGACCCATACTGGGCGCGTGTCAAAGAGCAGACCCTGAAAGTGGGTGGTCATGTGTTCCTCAGAGGCAAGGATAATTCGTAATTATCTTGCGAGGGAAAAAACCGGCGGCAGCCGGTTTTTTTTCGCCTTAAGAAAACAAGTGGTGCCGGTACATATTTTGAATTTGTTTACCATGAAGTGTGGCCCAGGTCACATTTTGGCTTCAGGTGTGTAATTTATACGCCGATATATTAATTGAAATATCAATTCGGTATGATCGACGTGCGGTATTGCTTGTCTGCTTGAGGGATGGATATGTTGAACTCGGCGCCATTGACGGTTTTGCGGTTGGACGTGACGGGGCGGCCACTTTCTTGGATACACTGGGAAGAGGCAGCGTGTTATTACGCGAAAGAACTGGTTGCTTGGGAGGTGGGCGAGAACAATATGCTGGTGAGGGGAGGGTGTTCGCGGTTCACCGGTCAGCAATCCTCCCTCAAAGTAAACTCCATCATCGCCGTTCATGGCACACTGAATCACAAGTACTACGGAATCCACCCACCTCACTTAAGTAACCGCGAGCTGTTCCGCCGTGATGGCCATTTGTGCATGTATTGCGGACAGCGTTTCTCAGACGGGGATTTGACCCGTGACCACATCATTCCCAAAGCCCAAAATGGCGCAGACCGTTGGACCAATGTGGTTGCCGCGTGCAAGCGCTGTAACGTGGCCAAGGGGGCGAGGACGCCTGAGCAAGCGGGGATGCCGTTGCTGGCCGTGCCGTTTGTGCCCAATCCAGCGGAATATCTGGCATTACTGAATCGCAAAATACTGGCAGATCAGATGCAGTTCCTAAAAAAACAATTCCGTCACGATCGTTTGCTGGATTTGAAATAGTTAGCTCACTTCAATAATGGCGTCGATGGGCAGACGTTTGCCTGCCAGAAAATCATCGATGCAGCGCAGCACTTGCGGACTGCGGTGCTGTTCTTGTGATTTTTCGATATCCTCATAGCTCAACCAGTGGGCGGCGATAATGCCGTCATCAAGTTTGCGATCCTGTTTTTGTCCCACTTCACCGCAAAAGGCAAACCGCAGGTAGGTGATGTTATTGTCTGTGTTGTGCCAGTGATATATTCCCAGCAGGTGTGTTGGTGTGAAATCGTATGCGGTTTCTTCCAGCACTTCGCGTATGACAGCCTCGATCAATGATTCGTTGGGTTCCCAATGTCCCGCCGGCTGATTAAAGCGTGCTTCGCCTCTCACCAGTTCTTCGACGATCAAAAAGCGATTGTTGTGCTCAATGACGGCAGCAACGGTAACATGGGGAGACCAGCGCATAATCCTTATTCCTCTAAGGGTTGAAACACGAAATTTAAATTGTTAGCGGCAGCTTATTTGTCGGTATGATTAAACTATTCGAATGATTGATAATTTTGGCTTTATCCCGGCACGAACCTTGTTGGCATTTTGAGAGTCACAAGACAGATAAATGTGTTGTTGACTGGTCTGTGGCAACGGTTGAAGCTGTGGACGAATTTTAACAGAGGGAGGCAAGTTTGAAACCGATTTTGAGGTTGGGTCTCGTTGCATGTTTGTGTTTGAGTGCATCGGCATTATCTGCTGAAGAGCAAAAACGCCAGCGGCCGGCTGCGCCCGTAGAGCTCGGTCAGGTTAAACAGTTGCAGATCTCACCCACGGTTATGGTGTCGGGTACTGTTTGGAGTCAGCAAGAGGCGGCGGTGCCTGCGGAGGTCGATGGTCGTCTGGTGTGGGTGGCGGAGGTCGGTACGCAGATTCGTTGGGGTGATCCCGTGGCCAAACTGGATGACACCATGTTTCGTTTGCGCGTTGCCGAGAATCGTGCCGCGCTGAAGCGCGATACAGCACGGCTGAATTATTTAGATAACGAACTAAAGCGCATCCATCAATTGAGCAAGCAAGAATTCGCCGCCAAAAGTCAGTTGGATAAAATGCAGTTGGATCGGGATGTCGTGGCCAGTGAATTATCCGTGTCACGCGCCAAACTGGCGGTAGATGAAGAACAGCTCAAGCGTTTTACCGTGCGGGCACCGTTTGCCGGTGTGGTGATTAATCGCAGCAAACGCGAGGGCGAATGGGTGACTAGCGGCAATACCGTGGTGAATTTTTCCAATCCTTCTTCGCTAGAAGTGCGAGCCCACGTGCCGGTGGAGTCCGTCGGATTTATCAAAGTGGGGCAACGGGTTGATGTGCAACAGGGCAATCAGCGCAGCACAGGCGTGGTGCGCACACTGGTGCCATTGGGTGATCAGCAATCGTTGTTGTTTGATGTTGCGGTGGCAGTGGAAGGTGCGCAGTGGCGCGGTGGACAAACCGTTCGGTTGTCAGTGCCAGTTGGTGATGCCCGACAGGAGATAGTGATTCCACGTGATGCGCTGATCTTGCGACGCACCGGCAATTACGTTTATCGCGTCGGCGAAGATAAAACCGCCGAACGGGTGGATGTTGAGACCGGCATTGCCAGCGGCGATTTAATTGCGGTGAAAGGTCAATTAAAAGCGGGCGACAAAATTGTACTGCGGGGCGGCGAGCGCTTGCGGCCGGGCCAGACTGTCAACGTAATCGCAGGTAATTAGTTGTGAATTTGACGCGCGCATCTTTGGGAAATCCGGTTGCTGTTTTGGTGGCAGTGTTGCTGGCAGTGGTTTTTGGTGTGATCAGTTTGAGCCGCCTGCCCATTCAATTGACGCCTGAAGTGGAGCAGCCACAAATCACAATTACCACTGTGTGGCGTTCTGCAGCACCGGAAGAAATCGAATCAGAGATTGTTGAGCAGCAGGAAAAAGTGTTGCGCGGTTTGCCCGGCATGACCGAAATGGTGGGCAAAGCCAAGCGCGGTCGCGGTGAAGTGTCGATTACTTTCGCGGTCGAAATGGACATGAAGCGCGCCTTGCTTGAGGTAATGAATCGTCTCAACCGCGTTCCCAGTTATCCCGATGATGCGGACGAACCCATCATCAGTAATATCGGTGGCGATTCGCGCCCCATTGCCTGGTTTATTATCAAGCCCAATGAGGGCAACGATAAACCTATCGCAACCTACCAGGATTTTGTTGAAGAGGTGGTGCAAACGCGATTCGAGCGCGTTCCCGGCGTAGCGATGTCGGAAGTGCGGGGCGGGCGGGAAAAAGAAGTCCGCATCACGTTTGATCCCTACAAAGCAGCCAGTTTAGGCATTCAACTTCCCAAAGTGTCGCAGCTGACTGGCGGCGGCAAAGACGTGTCTGCCGGTGATGTGGACGTGGGCAAACGTCAGTATGCTGTGCGTTTTACCGGTAAATACGATGTCGAGCACCTGCAGGAAATGGTGCTGGAATGGCGCAATGGTCGCCCAGTGTATTTGCGTGATGTGGCGACAGTTGAAACCCGATTGAGAGATCGCACTGGTTTTGTAATTCAAAATGGCGAAGGTGCCATTGCTGTTAATGCGCACCGCGAAACCGGCGTGAATGTGCTCACGGTCATGGCGGAATTGCGCCAGGCAATGACCGAGCTGAGCAGCGGTCCATTGCAGCGTGCCGGTTTATCGATTTATCAGGTGTATGACGAAACCGAGTACATCGATCAGTCTGTATCGATGGTGACTTCCAATATTGTGTTGGGGATAGGTTTGTCGGTCGCGGTGCTATGGCTGTTTTTGTGGCAATTCCGCGCCACGTTGATGGTTGCGATGGCGATTCCAACGTCGTTGATTGCGACATTTATTTTGCTCGACATGTTTGGCCGAACGCTGAACGTGATTTCTTTGGCCGGGATCGCGTTCGCAGTGGGCATGGTGCTGGATGCCGCAATCGTGGTGCTGGAAAACATTGTCCGGTTACGTGAAAAAGGATTGCCCCCAGACAAGGCAGCGTTGCAAGGTACCTCGGAAGTGTGGGCGGCGTTGCTGGCATCCACCGTGACTACCGTGGCGATATTTTTACCGGTGGTATTTTTGCGCGAAGAAGCAGGGCAATTGTTTGCGGATCTGGCGGTAACGATTGCGGTAGCGATTACCTTCTCGTTGATCGTCGCCGTGACCGTGTTGCCCACGCTGGCGCGTCGGTATTTGACCCAGGAATTGGCGCACGAGCCGTGGGCAAAGACCTGGGATAACACTACCAGCCGCATTATGCGATTAACGGATTCGCCGAAGCAGCGCTGGATGTGGGTGCTGGCGTTGATGTTGATCCCGGTTGTCGCGGTGTTGGCGTTTAAGCCCAAAGCGGATTATTTGCCGGAAGGAAATCGAAACCTGGTTTTCGCATTTATTCTGCCGCCGCCAGGATTGAATATCGATGCCATCGAGAAAGAAATGGGGCAGGTCATTGCCAAGCGAATGGAACCCTATGTGCAGGGTGAGCAGCAGCCGCAGGTGAAGCATTATTTCTTTGTCGCCGTTAATGGCGCGGTGTTTATGGGGGTGCAGGCGGCAGATCCCAGTCGCACCAATGAACTGGTGCCCATGGTCAACCAATTGATAGGCGGTTTTCCCGACACCATGGCGTTTGCCAAGCGGTCGTCGCTGTTTGGCGGCTTTTCCGGGGGTAACACCATTGATGTGAATATCCAGGGAAGTCAGATTGACTCGTTGGTGGAAGCCGCGCAAATGGGATTTGGTGCGATCATGGAAGCCTTGCCAGGAGCCTCGGTGCGGCCGTTTCCCAGTCTGGATCTGGCTAATCCGGAATTGAGTCTGGACCCGGACGAGCGGCGCATTGCCGAAGTGGGCTGGACCCGGGCGCAGTTGGCAGGCGTCATTCGAGCGTTGGGTGATGGTTTGCTGGTCGGTGATTATTTTGACGGTGAGCAACGGTTGGATGTGGTGCTGCGTGGCCAGTCATGGGAATCGCCGGAAGAACTGCAATCCATACCGTTGGCGACGCCCAATGCTGGCGTGGTTCCGCTGGGTGAACTGGTGAACGTGGTGCGGACAGCGGGGCCGGAGGAAATTCGCCGTCTGGATCGTCGTCGCACGATAACCCTGCAGGTGACGCCGCCCGAGGGGATGCCTTTGGAGCAGGCGATTGATATTTTGCGGGAAAAAGTCGAGCCTGCGCTGGTGAATCTAATGCCTCCTGACGGGACTGTGCGTTATTCCGGTACGGCGGACAAGCTGGATACCGCTCTGGAAACCATGTTGGGCAGTTTTGTGCTGGCGATCGTTATCCTTTATCTGTTGATCAGTGCGTTGTTCCGCTCGTTCATTGATAGTTTGCTGGTGATTTTGACCATTCCGCTGGCGACCATCGGAGGAGTGATTGCATTGCGGGTGACGGGAGCGTTGACCTCGCAGCCCATGGATTTGTTGACCATGATTGGCTTTGTCATTCTGCTTGGTCTGGTGGTGAATAATGCCATTCTGCTGGTGGATCAGACACGTACTGCCGAACGAAACGGCTTAAATCGTGATGAGGCGGTGGCTCAGGCGGTCAGGCTGCGGTTAAGACCGATTTTTATGACGACTACGACCAGTATCTGCGGCATGCTGCCGCTGCTGCTGATGCCCGGTGCGGGCAGTGAGCTGTACCGAGGGCTGGCGGCGGTTATTGTCGGTGGGATGGCTGTGAGTACAATTTTCACCCTGTTGTTGTTACCCAGCCTGTTGAGGATGTCTAGGAAAAATGTGAAGTTTGCATAATACCTTTGGGGGATTGTGGGTAAGTTTTGCTGTGGTACTCTGTTGCGACACGGACGGCAAAGCGGATTTGCTGCACCCCACGGGATCGGTGGTGGCAAGGATGTGGTTGAAATGGCGCGTCACGGAAGGCGCGCCGTCCCTTTCAAAATGATTTTCCTCTTCTTACCTTGTTATTTTCTCTAGGTTATCCAGCATGGATGTTGCAGATGGGTAGTGCCAGTCTTTTGTATGTCATGAGGAAAGTGTCGAATGAGTAGCGAAAAAGACGCCGGGGAAGAACAGCGTAATTTCTTTCGTCTTCAGGAGCAGGTGGCCTTGGAGTACCGGGCTGCGACTCTGGAAGAAGTGCAGGAAGCGGCTAAAATCCGCAAGGGAGGGGAAGGCAGCAAGATTGACGCGACCTTCATGCTCGATGCGATCAGTCGTCAGTTAATGCCGCTGCTGGCCAATGTGCGGGCAGAGTCGCCGGCGATAGCTCAGTACCTGGAAGGTTTAAATCAAAAACTGGATGTGATCGCCGGAATGGTGTTTTTTCACAATGCCAGCTTGGCGGATTCGTCGGGTAACCGGTTTGTACGAGCGAAAACCGTGGATATCAGTGAAGGGGGGTTGAGTTTTGATACGCCCAAGCCGCCCAAAAAAGGTAGCTTCGTTTTTTGTCGAGTTTCTATCAGTGGTTTTCAGTTGGGATTGCAGACATATGCCAAGGTTGTTTACCTGGGGACAGTCGAAGATGATCCGAAAATGTACCGTGTTGGTGTATCTTTCCCATTGATTACCGATTACGAGCGTAAGCAATTAACTCGGTTTATTTTTGATCGGCAGCGGGAACAGATTAGGCAAGTTATTGATGGAAACGATAATCAATAAACGCGGATTGCCGGTTGTTTGTCTTTAAATTCTTTTGAGCGTTGGTCTGGAGAGCGTAGCTACGCAACCAGATTGGCTCTGCTTTCCTTCATCCCAATCTGATTGTCTTCAGCGCGCTATTTCCTATGCCGTTATGGAGCAATGAGGACCATGTTGGCTGAACACGACCTGGAGCTGAGGGAGTTTCTTTCCCTTGTGATTCGGGTACGAAGTGCTTATATTCGGTCTAGCCCTTGCAGTTAATAGGGATATTGATAACTGCTAAAGCAAGGGGGCTATATGAAAACGCTGGAACCACATCACGTTGAATTAATGCATCCACTTAACTGGTTTAAGCAGTCCTGGATGCTGATCAGGCGCCGCTGGCTGGCTTTTTTGACCACTGAGCTGGTGTTTTTTTTATCCGTTTTTTTTGCCTTGTCTGCCGGTACAAGTGTGGCGGAGTTGACCCCATCGGTTGTGCTGCTGTCAGTACTGTTTCTATTCGTGGCCTGTGTGCTTTGTTTTGTGTTCGGCGACTTGGTGGTGCTCGCCTATTCGGCGGATAATTCACAGACTGTGACATTTACTGGCCATATCTTTGCGCTTCTGCGTTGTCAGCGATCGTTGTTTAAAATGGCACTTTTGACTTTGTTCATCGGGGCGTTTTATTGGGTAGTTACTTTGACGGTAGCGCCGGATAAAAGTGTGTTGGCTGGCTGTAATGAGCTGGCGGCCCGATTGGCAGAGGCAGCCGGTTTGTCAGCGGTACAACTGGAAATGAAGTTGGCTGCGGCGTTTTTGTATTTCTCGGTGCTGGCCACGTTTTCACTGCGTATTTTCTTTGCGATCCCGTTGATGATGTTTCATGAGCTGAGCTATGCCGAGGCTCAGGCGCTCAGTCATAGGGCGACGTTGATGAATATCCACCCGATGAGTGTGGTGCTGCTTAGCTGGAGTATTTTGTTGTTGGGGGCTTTGGCGGCATTACCGTGGTTGTCGCTGGCTTTGTTGCCGCTACTAGGTGTGTACATGTATGTCGCCTATCGCGAGGTATTCCTTGGCATAGAGGAAAACGCCAAGGAGCTTGTCGAAACCTCGGACGTTGTTGCTGGGCGCGCCTAAGGTCACCTTTCCTTATGGTCCCGTGCCGCCGGGCGGTGTAGGTGTGGAAGCTGCCGTAAAACTTTTATCGTTAGCTAAGCTTAAACCGTCGGTCTTCATCCCGGTAAGTGGACCAAAGGGATCCATAGTCCAGACAGTGGGAGTGGTATCGCGCAACTTGCGGATAGCGGCATAGCTCTCGGTGTTAGACAGATTATCGAATGCCTGGAATGAGAACGCACCTACCCCCGATCCTAAGTCTTGACCAATGTACACGGTTTGTACCTTGTCGCCAGGATTCCATCTAACCGTACCGGCATAACGTCCAGCCACCTGAAGGTTGGCGCCGTCTGTGTCACCGGTGGGGTCATAGTTGAACGAGCCAAACGGTCCGCTCTTGGCGACATCCCCGCCCGAGATTGGGCGTCCGCCCGAACCAGGTCCTGGTGATCCGCCAACATTGGGGCCCATGCCTGGATTGGTCTTGGGAGCTTTTGCCCAATTGTCGACGGGGGTAGGATCAGAGCTACCTAAATAGCCAGAGTTGTCGTTCACATTGCCTGGGCCGCGACGGCCACTCCAAAAACTGGGGACGCCTTCATCGGTGGTGGTAATCGCACCCGCATTGGCGACGCGCGTGCCTGTCGCTATTCGCGTTTCAAACACCTGCCAAGCCTGGACTTTACGGTCTTTGCTCGCTCCCAGTTCGGAGCGGGTAAGGGTGAACGAACCCAAGTCGTTACCTTCTCTGTCTTTTTCGCCCTCGTAGCGGAAATGTTCGTAGTAGGTGCCCTGGCTGCGGCCGCGTTTCTCTCTACCGGTGCCAAAGATGGTGGAATCAATGAGGATTTCAGGGGCATCATTACTGGCGGCCCAGCCAAGATTGAGCAATACCACGGAATCGTAATCGCCCTGGGTATTGCTGCCTTTGATAACCTGTTTGCCGGAAATGCCACCATTGCCGCCATTGTTGATGGGGTCAATGTTGACGAAATTCTCGTCGGTCAGCAGGCCCTGGGTTTTGTCTTTGTCGTAGACGATGTTTTGTACATAGCGTTTGCCTTCAGGAGTGATCACTGTTTGTTGAAACATGCCCTGAGAGGTGGTGGAGCCAAAACAGTTGAAACCAATGGGGCACTGGGCAACTATTTTTCCGCTATTGTCGACGTGCCAGGAATCGAATTTGATGGGGGGCGCAGCATGGGCAGCAGGGATTGCCATTAGCAGCGATAGCCCCAACAGAGGTAGACAGGAAAAATCTTTAACTTTTAATGTCTTGCTCATGCTCTCACCTGTACGGACAACGAAACCAAGGTGCCGGGATGTAGAACCACCCCCTATCGTTATCGTCCACAAGGGGAATTATACCACAGTAAATCTGAAAATTTATTGAGCAATAATTTTGTTGGGAGTTGTTAAACACGAGGCTAGTTGCTACGAACCAATCGGACAAAATGTTTGGCATAGACAATAGAGGTGTTATTGGCCTCGACGGAAAACAGCATGGGCGAACCGGTGTTCAAATCCATGATCCATGCGCCAATTTTTGGCATTGATGAATCTGTGCCTGGTGACAGGTTGGGGGTGGAACTCCAGTAGCCAGTACCATAGTAGCTGGTGCCACCAATCAGTGTGATGACCGATGCTGGTGTATCAGGAAAAATTTCGGGGTTTAGCGGTGGTGCCTGGCAGCGGAAGTCGATTAGCGATGTCAGCTCTTTGATGTTTGGCACACGCCATTTGCTTGTTGTGCTGCTAAGCGCCAGCGCATCTTTCCAAGTATATTTTAGGGGGATGCCAGCGCAGCGATGTTGATCGGCAATCCAGGTCTGGCCCTTGCTGCAGCGTTGCCAAACCAGGCCGGTTGTCAAGTCCAGCACTTCTTCTCCATTTGAGGGAAGAGGGGTGGTAATTGCAGCATATTTTCCCGTTGGGTCAACGGCAGGGATGGCGGTGACGAAATTCGCTGCGGGCGTGGATTCCAGAATGCTGCTGCTATTGCAGAGTTGCGCCAGCGAAATGCTTGGCAACAGGCAGAGTAAAAGAGTATTGACGATGCGCGTGCGCATCATGGCAGCACCTCGCTTGGTAGCTTTGCACGTACAAGCATAATCGCAGCACCTTTGATGGCTGCGGAATTCGGATCGTATTTTTTGATAGGCAGCAGTTGCCCGGTAACGAAATCGACTGCCCAAGCTTTTTCCGGGTCACTGGCGACCGGAGTGCTGGTCCAGTATTGCGCACGCTTGTTTGTAAAATTTGGCGGGAGATGCATTTGGTTGGTGCCGAAGGTGTCAAAACTTACCAGGCCATAGAGTTCTACGGCGGTGGGCAGGCGCCAATCGTTGAAGCCGCATAACGGGGCACCGTCGCTATTGACGGCACTAACGTAATCGCTGGTGTTGCACATGCCGGGGATACCTCCGCAGCCTGTAGCTTGGCCTTCGCTGCCAGGGTGACCGCCATTGCTGTTGGTGGATGTGTTGTACCAACTGTACTCAGAATCTTGACGGTAGCTGTTGGTGACAGTCGATTTGATTTCCCAGACCAGCCCAGTGCGATTGTCCAGTACGCATTCACCGGTTGAGGATGGCGTAAAATCGAAAATGGCCCCTGCTGACTGATGACCGTCCTGGTAATTGACGGTATTGTAGGTATTGCAATCCCTCAATGCTGTAGTGGGGACAAAATACGACGATGAGCTATCCAGGTTGGGGTCAATGCAGCGATTGGCGACGGTGGGATTGACTGTTCCGGTTCCTTCGTTGTCAGTAATGGAGATTTGGACGGAGGTGGGGGAGCCGTCGGTGGCTAGCACGCCGTTGGTCGGTGTGCCCAGGGTAATGATGAGGGTATCGTCATCGTTGGCTTCGCCCAAAATGTCATCGTTGAGTTGGATGTATCCGGTGTAGACCGAATTGAAATAGCCGTTGTCGTCCTTTGGGGCGAAAGTTAAGTCGTTTAGCGGAACGTAATCCACCTGTGTTTCTGCAGTTCCCGAGTACAGAATCGGAATAAATATAGGCCACTCGGTCAATTGGCCGTTGAGTAATTTAATTTCAAACGGGATCTGGGGGATACTTTCGCTGATCTGGTATTTGCCGCCAACGTACAAATAGCCGGGCAACGAAATGCTGATGCTGGGTTCGGGGTCGTCGTCGACGATGTAAAACAGGCTAGGTTTTTTGTTATTAGCCTCTAACTGTACATGAAATTCGGCCTGGAAATAGATGGCAAAATCTTCCATGCGCAATTCTTCGATGCGGTTGTTTTTGATAATTGCCATGCGCTCGTGAACCTTGTCGTCGGTGATATTGATGATGCGGCAATTATCGGCGGCAATGGCTTGGCGAATGGGGTCGGGGCATAGTGGGTCGACGGCCAAGGCGGCGGCCTCATCGGGGCGGTAAAACATAACGGTGTTAATGAGGCTTGGGGATGATGTGCCGACGACGTTGAAATCTTGCAGGGGGGTTGCGGAGCTTTCCTTGGCAAATTTCATTTCCAGGCGGGCACGTTGGTCAGCAGGGATGTCTGCTGGGTAATCGCCAATCAGGTTGAAGGCGATGATGACCACACGAGAGGCGTCGCCAACGGGGGATGTTTCGTTTAGGCTGAAATAGCCGGTGGTTGTATCTACGGTGAGTTCTGGATAGGGGTTTAACGCCGTCGGATCCCAAGTGAGGAAACGAATCTTGACGGTTGGCAAGGTACTGGCTGCCGGAGGTGGGTCGTCCTTGGCCCGTTCGGGCAGAATGCAGCCGGCCTGCGCCAGAATAGCCGAGGCTAACAGCAGGGCAGATGCGATCTTGGCTGGGGCGCGACGCTTAAAATTCATCATGTCCATTGGGCTGCGAATACCGATATCAATTCAGATATCGGGGGAAATCGACCGTTTTAAAGCTCAATATGGCGGAAGTGTGTGATGTCGCACGCATATGGAGTGGTCTACATGCGGAGCTATCTTACTGAAAGTGAAACTGAAAGGCGATAGATTAAAAGCTCAGTCATACCCCATCCCGATAGCCAGGGAATGCCCCTCCCCAAGCTCGATTCCCTTGAGGGATGAAGTCAGGGCACGACTGAGCCGTTGGTCGACAATTACTGCGCGACGATGGCAGGCCACTTCCCGTTGTCTTGTTTGACGGTCGAGGAGGCGTGGCCGACTGTGTGGACATTGATGACGATTTCGCGGTACAGGTCGCCTTCGACGGTCCATTCACGCGCTGCGCGAACTTCGCAATCCTGGCGCGAGGCGCCACATTGCTGCGAGGCATCGATGGGCGAACTCAGTGCTTTTTCGACGGCTTTGCTGATGTCTTTTAGTTGATTTTTTTCGAGTTTCAGACCGCCCAGCCACTGTGGGCTGTTCAAATTGACGTTGGCGGCATGGGCTCCGGACAGTGATAGGCTGAATAAACCGGTGCTCAGGATTACGGCAGTAAGAAGTCTTTTTGTCATTACAATTCCCCTTTTGTTATAGGTTTTTTAACTTGGGGCAACCCGCTTGGGTTACCCCAAACTGCGTCGAAACCTATTCAACATGACTCCGGGGGAATCGTCAACCTTTCCGAGCGAAATACTCTGCTATGCTGCTTGATCACCATTGGCAGTGCTGGTTTTCTCGGTTTTCTCGGTCGCTGAAAGTGCGCTGATAGGGGTCAAGTTGGTGGACTTGCACTTGGGGCACATGCGTTTGGGCGATTGGGAGAGGATGAAAATCATGTACGCCAGTGCGACGACGATCATGGGCAGAAAATAGGCCGAGGCCGCCAGCATGAGCATGAACAGCGCAAACTGCTTCGCGCCGGAGGCATGTACCTTGCCCTCAAAATGGCAATTGTTGCAGTGAATCAGGCTTTTATCTTGAGGCTGTGACATGGACAAGCTCCGCTAAGTAGTTGAATCTGCAAAGTGATATTATTGTGCGTCATGACGAATCGGTGTCGTACACCATGCTCGTTGCGGTAGTATATACGCTAATCACCCTGGTCACTACAGTAAGGTTGGAATCCATGGATTACGAAGACGACTTTGAGGACGACCGTCCCAGTAAAAGTCAAATGAAGCGCGACGCCGATGCTGCGCAGCGGTTGGGAGCCGAGCTGGTTGAGCTCAATGCCAAGCAACTGGCGCAATTTGGTTTGCCCGACAAGTTGCTTGAAGCCATCAAACATGCGCAGACCATCAATTCGCACAGCGCCAAAAAACGTCAACTGCAATACATTGGCAAATTGATGCGCGATGTGGATGTTGGTTCGGTGGCAGAAATATTGGCGCGACTCAAGGCACCGCACCGGCAGGCGGTTGCACAATTTCATCAAGCTGAAAAATGGCGCGAGCGTTTGTTGGCGGACGATCAGCAGATCGCTGTGTTTGTCGCCGAATATCCGGCTGCGGATGTAACGGAGTTGCGGAAATTAATCGTCGATGCGCGTCAGGAAAAAGTGGGTGGACAACTCGGAAAAGCGTATCGCGGATTGTTTAAATTGATCACAGGCTTGCAAGCAGGACGGGAGTAATCATGAGTCAATCTCAGCCGGCAGTTACCTATCTAAAAGATTATCAGCCACCACAATTTGCGATCGATTCGCTGACATTGCATTTTGATTTGTTTGATCATGAAACCATCGTGACCGCCACCAGTGTAATGCGACGGCTGGGCAATGCGTCGACGCTGGTGCTTGAAGGTAACGAGCTTGAGTTGCTCGACGTATGTCTGGATGGCAAGGTGCTTACTGCTGGCAGCTATCAGGCGAGTGAGACTCAGCTGCGCATTGACGCGGTGCCGGTAAAATTTGAATTGCAGGTCAAAACTCGGATTCACCCGGAAAAAAATACTGCGCTGGAAGGTTTGTATAAGTCATCGGGCATGTTCTGTACCCAATGTGAGGCAGAAGGTTTTCGCCGCATTACCTATTTTCTTGATCGTCCCGATGTGATGACGCGCTACACCACTACTATTGCGGCAGACAAGAAAAACTATCCGGTACTGCTGTCTAACGGAAATTTAGTTGCGGAGGGTGAGCTGGATGGCGGACGTCATTTTGCCACCTGGGAAGACCCGTTTCTCAAACCTTCTTATTTGTTTGCGCTGGTGGCTGGAAATCTGCTGCACAAACAAGACATGTTCGTTACCAGTTCCGGTCGTGAAGTGACATTACGCATTTTTGTCGAGCCAGCCAATATCGACAAATGCGAGCATGCGCTGATCTCGCTGAAAAAATCCATGCGCTGGGATGAAGAAGTGTTTGGTCGCGAATACGATCTGGATATTTTCATGATCGTGGCAGTGAATGACTTCAACATGGGCGCGATGGAAAATAAGGGATTGAATATTTTCAATTCTGCCTGCGTGCTGGCGCGTCCTGATACAGCCACTGACGATGACTACGAGAACATCGAAGGCATCATCGGTCACGAATACTTTCACAACTGGTCGGGTAATCGCGTTACCTGTCGAGACTGGTTCCAACTGAGTTTGAAAGAAGGTTTTACCGTTTTCCGTGATCAGGAGTTCAGCTCCGACATGGGCAGTCGGGCAGTGAAGCGCATCAGCGAAGTGAATGTGTTGCGCACCGCGCAATTCCCCGAAGATGCAGGGCCGATGGCGCATCCAGTACGGCCTGATTCCTACATCGATATCAGCAATTTTTACACTGTAACGGTGTACAACAAGGGTGCTGAAGTGGTGCGCATGATTCACAATCTGTTGGGCGAGCAACGTTTTCGTCAGGGCTGTGATCTTTATTTTGATCGTCACGATGGTCAGGCAGTGACGACTGATGATTTTGTCAAAGCGATGGAAGATGCAACCGGTGTTGATCTGATTCAGTTCCGTCGCTGGTACAGTCAGGCAGGCACGCCGGTGATTGAGGCCAGCGACCGCTATGACAGCGCCACTCGGACTTATCGCTTGACGCTGCGTCAGCATTGTCCGGCAACGCCAGGGCAAGCGAAAAAATTGCCGTTCCATATTCCCGTCGCCGTGGGCCTGCTCAACAGTCAGGGCGCTGATATGAAGCTGGAGTACAGCGGCCAAGTTGCTACCGAACACATGTTGCAACTGACCGAAGCTGAACAAGAATTTGTGTTCACTCAGGTTGCGGAAAAACCGCTTCCATCGTTGTTGCGTGGTTTTTCCGCACCAGTGCGTTTGGCTTATGATTACAGCGATGAACAACTGATGTTTTTGATGGCGCACGACAGCGATGATTTTAATCGCTGGGAAGCAGGTCAACGGTTGTCAACGCGCATCATTCAGCAATTGGTCTGCGATATTCAGCAGGGCAAGCCGTTGGAGCTGAATGCAGGTTACGTTGATGCGGTGCGCAAGGTGTTACTGCATAAGACGCTGGATCGTGCCTTGATGGCGCAGGCGCTGAGTTTGCCGAATGAGCGTTATTTGGCGGATCTGGCGACGGTCGTTGATCCGGCAGCGATTCACCGAGCACGCAGTTTTGTGCGCGATGAACTGGCGCGTCGTTTAGCGGCAGATTTTCTGGCGGTGTATGCTGCTTGTGATAGCACGGAACCTTACCGTTATGATGCTCAGCACATGGGCCGTCGCAGCTTGCGCAATGTGTGTTTGCAGTATCTGTCGCGTGTGGCGAACAAGTCACTGCTTGAGAAAATGCTCGCGCAGTTCCGCAACAGCGACAACATGACCAATGCGCTGGGCGCACTGGCTGCCCTGATGAATGTTGAAGGCGCGGTGAGACAACAGGCGCTGGATGAGTTTTATGCCAAGTGGAAGCATGATCCGTTGGTGATCGACAAGTGGCTGAGTTTGCAGGCGCGTGCCGACGCCGATGATGTGCTGAATCATGTCAAGCAACTGATGCAGCACGAAGCATTCGAAATTCGCAATCCCAACAAAGTGCGCGCCGTGGTGGGCGGATTCTGCATGGGCAATCCGGCGCATTTCCACGCAGCGGATGGGGCGGGTTATGAATTCCTCGCGGATCAGGTGTTGGTGTTGAATAAACTGAATCCACAAATGGCAGCGCGTATGGCCAGTGGTTTTAGTCAGTGGCGTCGGTTTGAACCGGTTCGTCAGGGTTTGATGCAGGCGCAGTTGCAGCGCATTCGTCAGACTGACGGATTGGCCAAGGACGTGTTTGAAATTGTGGCCAAGTCACTGGGCGAAGTGTAATGTGGTTTTATTCCTGTGCTCGTGGTGATGGCGTTACCCTGAGCGCAGGTTGGTGATGTAGGCAATTATTGTTTGGAATTTACCGTTAACCAAATCATCTTGATTGGCGAAGCGCAGCTGCAACCAGCAGGCGCTTCGCCATTTTTATTGGAGCGCAAAGCAGCGGCACTGGTCGCTTTTCTTGCGTTGCATGGCCCGGCCAGCCGCAGTCAACTGGCAGGCTTGTTGTGGCCGGACTCTGCCGAGGCAACTGCGCGAAATAATTTGTCGCAAACCATGCGACGCCTTAAAGCCCAGTGCGGCGATACGCCCTTGTTTCAAACAGCCGAGACGCTGGCGTTGACGCCGCACTGGGTGGTGGATTGCAAACAGTTGGAAATGCAGCATCTGCAGGGTGAGCACGAAAAAGTGGCCGTGTGCAGCACCGCGCTGCTGTCTGGTCTGTACTACGATGACTGTCCCGAGTTTTCTTTTTGGCTGCAGCGGCATAACGATCAATTTTTGCGACTAAAACAGCGCTCTCTGGCCATACTGTACGACAATTATCAGCGAGATGGCGCATACCGCGAAGCCCTCGGTATGGCGCAACGTTTGGTGGAAACTGAACCGCTTTCTGAAGATGCCTGGCGACGCTTGATGCAGGCGCACTTCAACATGGATGACCGGGCGGCGGCGCTCAATGCCTATCAGCGTTTTGTGACGTTGCTGCGTCGCGAACTTGATCTTGATCCCATGCCGCAGACGCAGGCTCTGGCACGCGACATCAGTGCAGGATTGATTGTGTCGCCGCCGGCAGTGGCATCAACTATCCCGCCCAGCGTGTCGCATCCGCCAAGCCTGATTGGTCGCGCCGATGTTTGGCGACTGATGGAGCAGGCCTGGCAAAAAGGTCAGGCGATTTTTCTTGCCGGGCCGTTGGGGGTGGGTAAAACGCGGCTGGCGCGCGAGTTTCTGGCCAGCAAGGGGCGTTTCTACGCTTTCAGAACACGTCCTGCCGATCACGATGTTCCCTATGCCGCCCATGCGCGAACGTATCGTGAGCTGCTCCAGGCCTTTCCCGAAATTGAGTTACCGACGTGGGTGCGTAACGAGCTGGCGCGTATTCTCCCCGAGTTGGGTGTTAGTCCGGGGCCGGTGCGTGAGGCTGAACAAAAACTGCGTTTCTACCAGGCCAAGGCCGAGGCGACTCGGTTGGCGGTTGCGGCGGGTATGCGCCATGTGCTGATTGATGATCT
The DNA here is from genome assembly GCA_029884425.1 of Gammaproteobacteria bacterium. NCBI lineage: Bacteria > Pseudomonadati > Pseudomonadota > Gammaproteobacteria > Gammaproteobacteria bacterium. The sequence continues at coordinate 21,345 of JAOUHV010000012.1, read as the reverse complement.
GCATTATTCTGATTTGGCGAGCATTGAGGCCGGCCATTTTGTCAGCTCGCAATATTGGGGGCGGTTGGATGGCATGCGTACGGTTGTCTGTCTGCAAGAGGATTTGCTCGACCCGCAGGCCAGGCAGGCGCTGACCGCGGCGGTGGAAACGGGCATGGTCGCGTTCATTTCTCTTGCGCCGCTGGGGGTTGACACCTTTGGCGAGTTGTTGGCGTCCATGGGCATCGATTCAAACGGCGATACCCAGACATTACATCAGCGCTGCGATGGTTTGCCGGGGGCGTTGGTGCGCTTGGCCACCGCATGTTTTGAATCAGGTCAGGATCTTCTGAACAAGTCGTCGCGAGACAGCGAGTAGCGGTCAGTCACGCCCCAGTCACGCCTGATGAGATACCATGCCGGGATCTAACTTCAGACGGATGCCGCAATGATTTCCACCAGTTTTGCCTTACGCTTGACCAAGTTTTTGGTGATTGCTCTGTTGTACAGCAGTTTGCTGGCTTGCAGCGGCGGTTCGGGTGACAGCGCTGGTGATCACAATCCGCCCACACCGATCGACACGCCGTCGGGCAGCAATTTGCTTGAGTCTACGGCGTTTCTCTACAGCGGCGCCAATCCGGTGCAGACTGGCGTGCTTCCCGGCACCATCGTCGAGGAACGGGTGGTGATCGTGCGCGGCAGGGTGCTGGACAAAGACCTGCAACCCATCTCCGGCGTCAACATCACGGTGCTAGGCCACCCAGAATTTGGCCAGACCCATACCCAGGACGACGGCATGTTCGACATGGCGGTCAATGGTGGCAGTCAGCTGACCATTCACTACCAAAAAACCGGATTGCTGCCGGTGCAGCGCGATGTCGCCACGCCCTGGCAGGATTACGTGGTAGCTGACGAAGTGATCATGTTGGCGTTGGACCCGCAGATGACCAAGCTGTTTTTGAATACGCCGGGGATGAAGGTCGCGCGCGGCAGCGAAATGACTGATGTCGACGGCACGCGTCAGGCGACGGTGCTGTTTCCCTCAGGCACCACGGCCAGCCTGGTATTGCCTGATGGCAGTGAACAGCCGCTGAACGAAATCAACGTGCGCGTCACCGAATACACTGTCGGTGAGAATGGTCCCAAGGCCATGCCGGCGGAGCTGCCGGCCAACAGTGGTTACACCTACGCGGCTGAATTCAGCCTGGATCAGGCGATTGCGGTAGGTGCGGAAACCGTGAAGTTCAGCCAGCCTGTGCCGGTGTATGTGGACAACTTTCTCGGTTTTCCGGTGGGCATTCCGGTGCCAGTGGGGTATTACGACCGGCTCAAAGGCCAATGGATTGCCGAAGAAAGTGGTGTGATCATCCAGGTTCTCAGCGTGGACGGCGGCAGTGCGACGCTGGACATCGATGGTGATGGTTTGGCCGATGACGCTAGCAGCATTGGCGTGGATGCCGAAGAATTACAGAAACTGGCTGGCCTGTACACCGCCGGCAAAATCCTGTGGCGGGTACCATTGAAGCACTTCTCGTCCTGGGACATGAACTGGCCGTTTGGTCCGCCCTCAGACGCGACCCGCCCGCCACACATTAATCCCAATCCGGTGCTGAACAACCACAAGCGCTGTGGCTCGGTCATCCGCTGTGAAGACCAGTCGCTGGGCGAAGTGTTGCCGGTCACTGGCACGCCATTCACGCTGCATTACAACAGCAATCAGGTGGCCGAGGCGCGCAATGTCATCAATATTCCCTTGATCGGTGACAGCTATCCTGCCTCACTAAAAAGCGTTGAGCTGCAGTTGAGTGTCGCCGGGCAGAGCGAAACCAAGCAATTTTTGCCGCAGACGGGGTTGTCCTACGAATTTGTCTTCGATGGTAAGGACGCTTATGGCCGTGAGTTAAATGGCCGGCAGAAACTGAATGTGCGGGTGGGCTACACCTACAAGGGCGTTTACCAAAAAACCAGTCGGTTTGGTTACAACGGCGACGGCCAACCGATCAGTGGCGACCGAGATCGAATCGAAGTTACCCTGTGGACGGTGTACGACACCACGGTCGGCAGACTGGTACATGATGGCCTTAATCTGCCAGGCTGGAGTCTGGACGTACAGCATCAGTATTCGCCGTACACCATGGAAATGTTGCTAGGCAATGGCGACCGCAACGATGAGCGGCGTAATTTGATCAAACCACTGGCAGGCAGTGGCGTCAGTGGTTTTGACGCTGCCGATGATGGTGGTAATGCGCTTAGTGCCAAAATGCATAACATCTGGGCGATGGCGGTAGGCGCTGATGGCGCGGTGTATTACTCCCACGGCGACACCGGCATACGCCGGGTGGCCGCCGATGGATTATTGTCTACGGTGGCTGGCAGAGCGCCGCCCATCTTTGTTGGCAACGGCTATAACTACGACTTTAAAGCTGTCGCCGAAGGTGGTCCGGCTACTGATACCTATCTCACCCCATTCCCTGGCGGATTGGCTATGGGCAAGGATGGCAGTTTGTACATCGCCGATGCTTGGCACAAGCGCATTTTCCGGGTGGATACTGCAGGTAATCTGCACACCGTGGCCGGCAAGGCGCCAGCCGATTATAACGCCGGTCCATTTGAGTCCACTGGCGATGGTGGTTTGGCGATTGATGCCGGCTTGGAGCTACCGAAGGCGGTTACCGTTGGCACAGATGGTACGGTGTATTTCGTGGATGGCAATCGCCTGCGGCGGGTGGGCACCGATGGTGTAATCACAACGTTGCTCGGCAATGGTGGGCAGGGGGCCGATTGCGGCAACTACGATGCACGTGTGTCACCACAGTACCTGGCGATGGGCGGGGATGGTTCGCTGATTTACAGTGCCAATGCGGGTTACTATGGTTCGTTGCTTTGCAAGTTGGGTACGGATGGCGCGGTTGTTCGTTTGGCGGGTGCCAGTCCCTATGATCCCGCGCCCTTGATCGGGGCATTTGCACCCGATGCGTTGGCCAAGGAAGCAGTAATAAGCACGGCGATAGGTGGCATAGCGGTTGGCCCAGACGGCAGTGTGTATCTTTCTGTGGGTGAATACCACCAAGTTTATCGTATCAACCAGGAAGGCAAACTGGTGGTCGTCGCAGGGTATGTTGATCTGGAAAACCCGTATTCTCATAAGTCCGGTTACGCTGGCGATGGCAGTAACGCCGGCGATGCGTTGCTTAATTATCCAGACGTGATCGCCGTTGGCGCCAACAACCGTCTATACATCGCCGATAACGGCAACCGGCGAATTCGTGCGGTGATGGCTGACTCTTATTTGTTTGCGGATATTACGGGCCGCAAACCCATGCTTTCGAGTGATAGACGCAAGGTCTATGAATTCGACGAGTTTGGTCGACATACGCAGACGCGCGACAGCTTTACCGGCGCGGTGCGATACCAGTTTAGTTATGACAGCGACGGCCATTTGAGCAAAATAACCGATGCCAGCGGTAACGAAACGTTGATCGAACGCAGCGGTGGTGTGCCTACCGCGATTGTGGCGCCAGGTGGACAACGCACCGAATTGACGACTGACGGTGATGGTCAGGTCACCGCTGTCAGCAACCCGGTGGGTGATTCGTATAGTCTTGACTACGATGCACGCGGATTGCTCACCAATTTAACGGAACCTAAAGGCGGCGAGCACCTCTTTGAGTACGACACTCGCGGTCGACTCAGCAAAGACAGCAATCCAGATGGTGGCAGTCTGACGCTGACGCGTTTGGTGCAGCCGCAAGGCAGTACGATTACGCTGACCAGTGCAGAAGGCCGAGCGCACAGCTATCAAACTGAAGCGATGGCCAGCGGTGAAGTGCGCAGTACGGAAATTGATCCTAGCGGTGCAATCACCGTGACCATGTTGCGCTCCAATGGCGATATTGAGGTGAACGCCGCCAATGGCAGTACGGCACTGTACCAGTTTGATGTCGATCCACGTTGGAGTAATCCGTATGTTGGTCGCGTGGTGGTTACTACGAAAGCCGGTTTGACGCGTACGCTGGAATTGAAACGCAGCGTCGAACTGACTGATGCAAGCAATCCGTGGAGTCTGGTGAGTATGAATGACACGCTCACCGAAAATGGCAAAACACGCACATTGCATTACGATGCAGCGAGCCGCGTGTTTACACTCAGTTCGGCGCAAGGGCGACAATTCCGTTTTACGCTGGATGAACTGGGGCGTTTAAGCGGAACACAAATCGCTGCTCAGATTGATGCGGTGGCTCGCAGTTATGACAACAAGGGGCGGTTGTCGAACATCACTCAGGGTAGTCTCAGCAATACGCTGAGTTACGATCATCTCAACCGTTTGATCAGTGTCGAGGATAACGCCGGCCATCGCACCGCGTATCAATACGACGCAGCAGATCGCATGACCAGGCTTACCTTGCCCAGCGGGCGAGCCTATCAATTTGCCTATGACGCCAACGGCAATGCGACCAATGTCATCATGCCTAACGGCAAAATTCATGTGCTGAAATACACGGCAAATAATCTTGATGCGGCATACAGTCCAGCCGACAGCAGTGCCGAATTGAGTTATGGCTACAATCTGGATGGTGACTGGGTTCAGAGTACCTTGCTGGATGGCAGCATACTCAACGCCAGCTATGATAACGGTGGTCGAACAACCGGACGCAATTACAGCGATGCAACGGTGAACTTTGATTACAGCGATGCAACGCAGCGCATTAGCAGCATCAAGAGCACGCCCAGCGTTGGCGCGATGCAAACGATTGGTCTGAGTTACGATGCGGAATTTTTAACGGCAATGAACTGGACGGGCGTTGCCACCGGCAGCTTCACCTACGGTTACGACAATCGCATGCAGCTCGCATCGATTGGTGGCAATGTGTTGAACGTTGCTATCACTCGCGATGACGATGGCGTGGTGACCAAACAAGGTGTGTTTAATTTCACTCGCAATGGACCGGCGGGATCGGTCAGTCAAATTAACAGCGATGACAATAAGCTGGTCATCGATCTTGCCTACAACAGCCAGGGACGGATAAATAATCGCAGCGTCAAAGTCAATAACGTGGTGCTCTATCAATCGTCGATGGACTACGGCAGCAGTCGACGCTTGGCGCGACTCAGCGAAACAGTCAATGGTGATAGTCACACCAAGGACTATCTCTATGACGCCGACGGCCAACTGGTGACAGTAAAAGAAGGCAGCGCCACGCTGGAAAGCTATGCATACGATCTGAATGGTAATCGCAATTTGCCGTCAGCAACGTACGACGCACAAGATCGGATGTTGACGCTTAACGGTGTGAATTACCAGTTCAACGCCAACGGCATGTTGCAACAACGTGGCAGCGACACGTTTGTCTACAGTGCGCGTGGTGAGTTGTTGTCCGCGACGGTTGCTGGTACCACCGTGACCTATCAATACGATGGATTGGGACGGCGCATCAGTCGCACCGAAGCGGGTAAACTCACGCAGTATCTCTACGCGAATCCGAATAATCCGTTGCAACTGACGGCTTCGCGTTCATCGACCAATGTGCTCAGTGTGTATCACTATGATCAGCGTGGTGTGTTGATTGCGATTCAGCAAGGGTCGACGTACACCTACGTTGGCAGCGATGGTCTAGGGACGCCACGCGTGCTGGCAGACAGCAATGGCAGTGTACTCAAAACCATTAGCTACGACAGCTATGGTCGCGTGTTAAACGACAGCGATCCTACCTTGGTATTGCCGATTGGTTTTGCTGGTGGCTTGGCCGATCCTGTGACCGGTTTGTTGCGCATGGGCTTCCGCGATTACGATCCCGCTGCGGGCCGTTGGGTGGCGCGTGATCCGGCGCTCTATGATGGCCGTCAGCTCAATTTCTACAGCTACGTGGGAAATGATCCGGTGAATCACACCGACCCCAGTGGGCTATTCAGCGTTGGTGGTTCACTTTACGACGGTGTGGGTGGCGGTTTACGCCTTACCATCGATAGTACCGGCTTCAAGATTTGTGGCGAGGTGGGATTTGGCATAGGCGGCAGCCTGGATATTGATCCCAATGAGGCCGTGGGAGATGTGGATATCAAACCTTCCATTGTCGGCGAAGTGGGCCTGGGACCATTCGGTGCCGGTGTTGAGATCGGTGGCGTGGGCGATTGTTTCAGTATCGATCCATCGATCAAAGTTGGACCTTTCAAAGGCAAATTTGAAGGTATTACCGAAGGTAATTACAAAGGTCTGGATTCCACAACCTTTGATATTCCGCTCAAGGCCGAAGCTAAAATTGCCGGGCAATTGTGTGGTGGGATGAAGCTTTAGTTTCGCCAGTGTGCTGGGTCGCCACATCGTTGTGGCGGCCCGGTGCAGAGATGGGATGACTAACTATTTCCCCGGCGCTGGATCATCCAGCCCATCTAGATTGTTGAGCATGTTGGACACGTCGACGGTTTCGTCGTGGCGCATGTTGGTTAGTTCGCTGTTGAGGCGCTCGCGTTCCAGTTCCAGCATTTGCAGGCAGGTTTGCAGTTCGCTGCTGTTTTTCTCGATTTTATCCAAGTGTTCTTCTAGTTCAAGGCGAACATCGGTTTCGACATTCAGGCTTAGAACGGTGGTTTTTAGTTCGCGGATGGCGCTATTTTGCTGGTCGATCAAAGCATGGACCTGATCGAGTTCTTTCTCGGGTAGAGGTGCACTTGGTTCTGCGGGTGGCTGTTCAGTGGGTTTTTCTTCAAACTGCTTGTCCAGTTCCTGTTGCTGTAAATTAAATACAGCTTCCAGTTGTTGCAGTTCTGCATTCAGACGCTCTTGCTGTTTCTCCATTTCCTTCATTTGATCTTCCATCATGTTTTCGGTCATTTCATGCTGGGAGAGCAGCTTGCGGAGTTTTTCAGAATTACCAGATTCAAGCTCGAGTTCAGTTAGTGAATGCTTGAGCTTCTTGTAGGAGTCGACCATTTTGGCGTAGGCATTTTGCTGGGAATGGTACAGTGCTTTGTAGCCGTTAAGGTTGCGAAGTTGTTTCTTCAATTTTTCAATTTCTTTTTGAGCTTGCGAATCATAGTTGATCTCAACCGAGTTTTTATTGTGATGATGCTCGATTTGGGTGTCATCAATCAGCTCGCTGTTTTCTATCATTTGATCAATGATGCGCGTATCGGGTGGCCCATCAACCAAGTCGGCTTGTTGCCAGCGATTGAGAAGTTGAGCAATTTTTCTGTTGATATTGGTCCAGTAAGTATCGTTAGGTTTTTCTATACAGACAAAATCTCGTTCAAGGGACAGCCAATTGAGACGGGCGACCATGTGTTGGCGATATTTTATTGCGGTATTGTCGCCCGCCTCGGCAGGGGCGTTGAGTTTTTTGGCGTAATCACGGGTTTCTTTGATCAGCTTTTTGAAATAACGCTTGTGGAACTCCCGCTCATCAACCTGGGCTAGCGCATATGTCTTGAGTTTGCGTTGGCGAAAATAAAGATAGACAACCAGGGCGGCCAGTACAATGACTGCTTCTACCAAACCATACAAGACGTAAATATTGATTTCCATACTCAAGTCATTGGTTGTTGTCCGGTTTGTCTTTTATTTCTGGTTCAGGTTGAGCATTATCTCCTTCTTCGGTTGTTGTGTTGCTATTTTCCAAGTCAATTTCATCTTTTGTGTCAGTGGTGGTGACCGAGGCAGATGATTTTTTCCTTAGGCGTTTGATGATAACGTAGGCGCCTGCAATGGCTCCAATGATGACGTTGATCAGTACAAATATCAGCACGCTGTCTGTCACATCGCTTTTTGCGTGTTCATCTTTTGCGGGGAGTTCAGTTGTCGCTTCGGGGGCGGTGTGTTCGGTGGCTGCTGCTGCGGATTCATGTGCCGGTTCTGCTGGTTGAACGTGTTCGGTAGGAGGGACATTTTTATGAGGGTCAACTACTGGTGCAGCAGGGGGAGTATGTTGTTCTGCGGCTGGTGCCTCATGTGTGGCACTCTCTGCAACCGCAACCGCAGGTTCACTGGCGTCTTTTACCGAGAATGGGTTTTGTCCGGTGGAGGAATTCTTGACCGTAACAAATAAGGTTTTTTTACGGTCGAACGTTTCGCTGTTGACCAAAATGTCGAGTTTGTATTCACCGGTTTCGGTGTAATCAACTGATCGCTGATAGTAACCGTCGTTGGCCAGATCATCGCCATCAATGCCGTCGTCAACCAGCGCGTATTCGCTGACCTTGCCGGAAGGTGCAGTCATTTTTAATTTGAACTTGAAGGTGTTGGCCAGAGCATTGCGACGAATCAGTTTGCCATCTTTTTCCAGCCAGGCGCGTATAACGTCGGAATCGCCCATTGCTATTTCTGCGGCGTTTTCAACATTCAGTTTGAGATCGGTAATGATGTAGGCTTTGTTGCCACCTTCGCTGTATTTGATCAGCCAATAACCAGAAACGGGATTGCGTACGGTGATCAGACTGAATTTTTTAGCGTTATACCAGCGGACGTCGCGGTGCTTTGTATTGGAGTCGATCAAATCGCCATCAGGATTTTCCAGGGCAACCAGCGAATTGGGTTTGTACTTGGAGATGAGTACGGTGAATTCGCGGATGTTGTTGTCGATGATGAAGCTGTCTTCGTTGACCGGCAACATGTCGGGAGATTTGCTGTGTTCAAAAATTCGGCTGAAGACATCGTGAATCTCAGCGGTGCTGTTGAGTATGTTGAACGTGCCGCGCGTATCTTCCGCCACCAGTTTCATCAGCGGCAAGTTGGAAGAACGCGTGAAGGTAATGGTGTGCACCTTGATGCGTGCTTTGGCGAATTTGGGGCCAATGACATCCAGGGTTTTTTCGGTCAGGCGCAGGTCAGTTTCATGATGGCCGACATCCATTTTGCCATCGGACATTAAAACGATGTGCTGTTTGCGGCCTTTGCTGCGAGCCTTGTTTAGCAGGGCGTAACCTTGATCAAGGGCGTCGTAGATGTTGGTGAAGGCACCGCGTTCGCTGACAGCATCCATGCCTTGCAGCAGTTGGCGTTCATTGTCGTTGGTTTTCAGGTTGAGCAGAGGCGTTATCTGCAATGCCTTATCGCTGAAGCTGATGATGGCGGCGCGGTCGCGGGCGTCCAGCAGGTTGAGGAACATTTTTCCAGCTTCTACCCGCAGTCGTTGCGCGTCGTTTTGTTTCATGCTGCCGGAACTGTCGACGATGAAAACGATGTCGATGCCTTGTTCAGCCTGGGCTGTTGTCGCGGCATAGGCGGTCGTGCCGATGAGGGAGGTCAGCAAAATAATGAACAGCTGGAGTATCGCTGGGTATTTCACGCCATGGTTGCCTTTATTGCGGTTCCAATAGTTAAAGAGGCGGTGGTGCCCAGGAGTTGTATCGACAGTAAAAATCAATACTTAAATATGTGATATGCAACGCTATTTGTGATTAAAGTTGTGGCTTACAACGGAATTTGGCTGTGGCGGGGAATGCGGCTCAGTTGCCAGTGGGCAATGGCCCATTGCCAGAATTCGTCGAGGTTGGCGTCGATCAGTTCCTGCTCGGGTTCCTGGCCAAGATAGCCTAGAATTTTCAACAGGTTGGGGATGGGGTTGTGCTTGTCGATGGCTGTGGCACCGTTTTGCTTGCTCAGTTTTTGTCCCTGGGAACTGATGAGTAATGGCAAATGCACGTAGCGCGGTGTGGCAACGCCGAGCTGTTGCTGGAGGAAGATTTGCGCCGGTGTCAGGCCGTGGAGATCGTGGCCGCGCACCACGTCGGTGATGCCCTGGAAGGCGTCGTCAACCACGACTGCGAGTTGGTAGTTGTACAGTCCATCGGCACGTTGCAGTACAAAGTCGCCGACGTCGTGGTGGATGTTTTGCGCCAGCGGGCCACACACGGGATCCTCAAAACCTATGGTCTGTTCGCCGGTGCGGATTCGCAAGGCATACGGCGGTGAATAGTTCGGTGTTTTGTGGCGACAGATGTCCGGGTAAATCGGCCCGGCGACGCCAACCCGAGCCTGGTCACTGATGGTTTTGCGGCTGCAGTGGCAGGGATAGAGCAACTGTTGCTGACGCAGTTGTTCCAGGGCGGCGGCGTAGGCATCGTGGCGGTCAGACTGGTACAGCACGGCTTCGTCCCAATGCAGGCCGTACGTTTCCAGCGTGCGCAGGATATCATCGGCGGCACCGGGAACTTCGCGTGGCGGATCGATATCTTCGATGCGCACCAACCACTGACCTTGGTTGACGCGTGCTTGCAAATAACTGCCGACGGCGGCAAGCAGCGAACCCAAATGAAGTGGTCCTGTGGGTGAGGGGGCGAAACGGCCACGATAAGTAGATCTTGTTGTCATGGGGCGCTAGTATAGCGGACTGCTGTCGTAACAATAAATTGCCAAGAGGATAGGTTATGGCGTGGCTTGCGAGATCGGTGATAACGCTGTTGCTGGGAATCAGTTTGTTTGCCTGCAGCAAACCAGAGCCTTTTTTACCGCCGCCGAATTTTCAGGCGGATGCAACGTTAGGGCGGCAGATTTATCAGCAGCATTGTGCCGTTTGTCATGGACAGAATTTGCGTGGCAATGCGCTGAAGGGACCGCCGTTGATTAACGAGGTGTATCGCCCGGATCATCACGCTGACCTGGCTTTTTATCAGGCAGTACGCAGTGGCGTGCTTCAACATCATTGGCATTTTGGCAACATGCCCACGCAGCCAGACGTGACGCCGGAGATGACCGGGCACGTGGTGGCCTATGTCCGTCAGGAACAGCGCAACGCGGGAATTTTTTAGCGTTAGTGCTTGCCGGGGCGAATCAAACCGCCCAAGCCTTGTTTGTCCAGTTCATCCACCAGCAATTGGCGAATTTCTTTCGGATCGTCTAGGGTCAGAGCTTGCTGTAGCAGCTGTTTGGCTTTTTTCTGAGTGACGCTGCGGATGACCCACTTGATGCGGGGCAGGGCGATGACGCTCATGCTCAAGCTGTCTATGCCCATGCCCAGCAACAAAATGGCCGCTGCCGGATCGCCGGCCATTTCGCCGCAGACGCTCACCGGTACGCCGTGTTGTTGGCCGGTGGTGATGACATGATGAACCGCTTCAATCACTGCCGGATGCAAGTTGTTGTACAGCGCAGCGACGTTGGGGTTGTTGCGATCCACCGCCAATAGGTACTGCACCAAATCGTTGGTGCCGATGGACAAGTAGTCTACGTGTTTGGCAATGGAGCGCGTCTGATAAACCGCCGACGGGACTTCAATCATCGCGCCAACGCGCGGCATGGGAATTTGGTCGAAACCTTCGCTTACCAAATCAGCATGGGTGCGGCGGATTAGTTGTCCGGCGTCCTGCACTTCACTGACCGAGCTGATCATAGGCAACAAAATGTGTAGGTTGTCCAGCCCATCACTGGCGCGCATCATGGCGCGCAATTGGGTGACGAAAATTTCCGGGTGATCCAGGCTGATACGGATACCGCGCCAGCCGAGGAAGGGATTGTCTTCCTTGATTGGAAAATACGGAATGTTTTTGTCACCGCCAATGTCCAGGGTGCGCAGCACCACCGGCTTGGGGGCCATGTCCTGAAGAATTTGTCGATAAATGTGTAGTTGTTCTTCTTCGCCGGGAAAACGGTCGCGAATCATGAACGGAAATTCGGTGCGGTACAGGCCGATGCCCTGGGCGCCACTGTCGACGAAATTGTTCAGGTCGGACAGCAGGCCAGAGTTCACGTACAGCGGAATCTGGTGGCCGTCAGGGGTTTCCGCTGGCAGTTCTTTGAGTGTGGCCAGGTTGCTGGACAGCTCGGCCTCTTCTTTGATCAGGCGCGCATATTCGTTCTGCACAGTTTTGGACGGATTGACATAAACAATCCCCTGATAGCCATCAAGAATCAGGTGATGGTTTTCCACTTTACCGATGGGCAGGTCTGACGCGCCCATGACGGCGGGAATGCCCATTGCCTTGGCCAGAATCGTGACGTGGGACGAACTGGAACCGCTGGCGCACAGCACGCCGGCCAGTTGATCCTTGGGCACTTCCATGAGGGTAGAGGCACTCAGTTCCTCGCCCACCAAAATGGTTCGGTTTGGGTATACCCGAGGACCGGGTTTCTTCGACTGGATGTGCATCAATATGCGTCGGCCCAGGTCTTTGATGTCTTGTGCCCGGTCCGCCAGATAGTCATCTGACATGCTCTCGAAAACATGGATTTGCTCACGCACCGTGTCGCGCAGGGCGGTGGAGGCCATGAACCCCTGGTGAATGCGTTCCTCGGTCTTTTTGATCAGGCTGTTGCTGCGCAGCATCATCAGATAAGCGTCAAAAATGGCCTGATCTTCTTCGGGCAGGTGGGTGACTTGCTCCTTGATTTCGCCGATCTCACTACGGACAGCCATGACTGCCGCGTGGAATACCTTGATTTCAGCCTCAATGTCTTTGCAGCGACGGTTGGGGACAGCATCCAGATCCGCTGACGGATAGACCACCAGCGCGGTGCCGGTGGCAACGCCCGGTGCGCCGGGCAGGCCGCGAAATGGCCGATTGTCATTGACCGCCTGGTTTTGCAGTTTGTCGATTTCGCCGATGGCCTGCGCATGGGCAATGGCCCCGGCCAATTGTGCAGCGATAGTGACTAACAGGGTTTCATCGTTTTCGTCAAAGCGGCGACTGGTGAGCTGCTGTACCACCACCACGCCCAGCACCTTGCGGTGATGGATGATGGGGACGCCCAAAAATCCGTGGTAGCGTTCTTCGCCGGTTTCGGGAACGTATTTGTAGGCAGGGTGGCTGGCTGCGTCTTCAAGGTTGACCGGCTCGCTGCGGCTGGTCACCATGCCCACCAGACCTTCGCCTGGTTCCAGATTGACGTGATGGACGGCATCTGGATTCAAACCGTCTGTCGCCATGAGCAGGTTGTTGCCGGTCTGCGGATCCGTCAGGTAGATAGAGCAAACGTTGGTTTGCATCACCTCTTTGACGCGACGGGTGATGGTTTCCAGTGCCTCATCCAGATTCTCGGCACTGTTAACTTCCTGCACTATGCGACGTAAGGTGTCGAACAAGCTAAAGACTTCCAGGGTTGGCGATCGTTGGTATGAACCGTCCAGTTGCTGCGCACCGACGGCGAAGCGGGTATCAGGAGGCGCGCGGTTGGCGTAACAGTGGTTCGAGTTCGGCAAGCGCACGTTGATACACGTCTCGCTTGAAGTCTACCACTTCGCTGAGCGGCTGCCAGTAGTCAACCCACTTCCAGTGATCAAATTCCGGTTTTTCGGCGCGATCCAGGCGAATATCGTGGTCAGAACCGAGCAAACGCAGCAAGAACCAGCGTTGCTTCTGGCCAATGCACAGCGGTTTGCTGCTATAGCGAATCAGGCGCTCGGGCAGTTGGTAATGCAGCCAGTCGCTGGTGGTGCCCAGAATTTCCACTTGCGGTGGTTCCAGTCCCACTTCCTCGTGCAATTCGCGGAACAAAGCCTGCTCGGCGGATTCCCGGGGGCGAACGCCACCCTGAGGGAATTGCCACGCCTCCTGGCCGATGCGGCGAGCCCACAACAGTTGGTGATGCTGATTGCACAGGATAATGCCCACATTGAGGCGGTATCCGTTTTCATCGATCAGCGAATTGGATTTGCGGCTTACGTTCATAATGATTCCATTCTTCCACAAGCAGCGCCATCGGGCAACCTTATGATGTTGCTGGGATTACCGGCCTTGGCGAAGTATTGTACGGGGGCGGGTGGTGTTGTCAGGGGGCTGTGGGTAGAATGCGCCACTGGTTTTGGTTTGTTTACAGCGAGGGTGGTTGTGGCACTGGCGATTTTTGATTTGGATAATACCTTGCTGGCGGGTGACAGCGATGCCACCTGGGGCGAGTTTTTGGTGGAGCTGGGTGTGGTGGACGCCGACACCTATGGCGCGGAAAACGAGCGCTTCTACCAGGAATATAAAGCGGGTACGCTGGATATTTTTGAGTTCCTTGCTTTTAGTCTCAAACCCTTGAGTGAACACCCGCTGGCGCAACTGCATGCCTGGCGTGCGCAGTTCATTGAACAGAAAATTCGCCCCATGATTGCCGCCAAGTCGTCGGAGATTCTCGCCAAACATCGTCAGGCCGGTGACACGCTGATGATTATCACCGCTACCAACCGTTTTATCACCGAGCCCATTGCCGAACTGTTGGGCGTGCCGCACCTGCTGGCGACTGACCCGGAAATGGTAGGTGATCGCTACACCGGTCGCGTTGCCGGTACGCCTTGTTTTCAGGAGGGCAAGGTGGTGCGTCTGACTGAATGGCTGCAGCAAAATCAGGCAGATTTGAACGGTGCCTGGTTTTACAGCGATTCGCACAACGATTTGCCCCTGCTGCGCCGCGTGACCAATGCGGTGGCGGTGGACGCCGATCCCAAACTGGCCAGCGAGGCCGAGAAGCAGGGATGGCCGCACATCAGTCTGCGCTAGCGCGCTATAGTCTGATTCTGTTGACGCTGGCGGCGTTGTGCCTCGGCGCATTGCTGCTATCGCTGGCCACAGGCAGCGTGTCGCTGAGTTTTACCGATGTCTGGTGGGTGTTGCTGGGCGACGAGTCGAGCATGGCGGCGACGGTGGTGAACGAATTGCGCCTGCCGCGTGCGCTGGCAGCACTGGCGACGGGCGGTCTGTTGGCCCTGGCCGGGGCGCTGATGCAGGTATTGCTGCGCAATCCACTGGCCGACCCCTATGTGCTCGGCGTGTCTGGTGGTGCCTCGCTGGTGGCGCTGTTGTGTTTGTCGCTGGGAACGGCGACCTGGTTGCTGACCCTGGGCAGTTTTGCTGGCGCGCTGCTGTCGATGTTGCTGGTGTTTGCCTTGGCGCATGGTCGTGGCAGTTGGACGCCGACCCGTTTGTTGCTCACCGGTGTGGTGGTGGCGGCCGGCTGGGGGGCGTTGATCAGTTTCGTGCTGGCGGTGGCGGCAGACAATAATTTGCGCGGCATGTTGTTCTGGTTGATGGGCGACTTGTCGCACGTGACCGAACCGGGATTGGCATTGGCAGTGTTGCTGGTGGGGACGCTGCTGGCGTGGATGCTTGCCCGTGAACTTAATGTGCTGGCCTATGGCGAACTGCGGGCCAGTGCGCTTGGTGTTAACGTGCGCAGGCTGCGCTACGCGATTTATTTTCTGGCGTCGCTGTTGGCAGGAGCGGCAGTGTCGCTGGCCGGCAGCGTCGGTTTTGTTGGGCTGATCGTGCCGCACCTGATGCGTTTGCTGGTGGGCAGCGATCACCGGATTTTGCTGCCGGCATCGGTATTTGCCGGTGCGCTGCTGGTGTTGCTGGCTGACACTTTGGCGCGTACCGTGATTGCACCAGAGCAGCTGCCGGTGGGCGTGATTACCGCGCTGGTTGGCGTGCCGCTGTTCCTGTTGTTGCTGAACCGGACTCACCGCCTATGATGCTCAGTTGTCATGATTTGGTCGTGAGCGTGGATGGCAAGCCGCTGTGTCAGCCCTTGACCTGGCAGGCCAATGCTGGCGAGTGCTGGGCGCTGCTGGGCCAAAACGGTGTGGGGAAAACCAGTTTGCTGCTGACCCTGGCGGGGTTGGCGTCGCCGGGTGAAGGCGAGGTTCGCCTGCATGGACAACCGCTGCAACAATGCCCATTGTCGACGCGGGCAAAACAAATGGCGCTGTTGCTGCAGGAGCCTGAGCAGGCGTTTCCTGCCAGTGTGCTGGACACGGTGTTGATTGGCCGTCATCCGTATTTGTCGCGCTGGCAAATGGAATCGGCGGACGATATCGATATTGCGATGCAGGCGTTGCAGCAAGTGGGCTTGGCTGATTTTGCCCAGCGCAATGTGCAAACCTTGTCAGGTGGCGAGCGTCGTCGGGTGCAGTTTGCCCAACTGCTGGCGCAGCAAACGCCGCTGTTGTTGCTGGATGAACCGGTGAATCATTTGGACATTGCCCACCAGCTAAGTTTGATGGCGCAGGTGCAGACCAAGGTGCAACGTGAACAGGGAATCGCGCTGCTGGTGTTACACGATGTCAATTTGGCACTGCGTTTTTGCGATCGGGCGCTGCTGATGTTTGCTGATGAAATCCTGCATGGTCCGGTGGAATCCGTGATTACCGCAGAGAATCTGCAACGGCTCTATGGCTGTGCCATGGAGCGCGCTGGTCGCTGGTATTTTCCTGCCTGAGATTATTTTTTCAGAAACAGCTTGGGATCGACTCGTTCGTTATTCAAACTGACCGTCCAGTGCAAGTGGGGTCCGGTCGCACGCCCAGTGGAACCGACCTTGCCCAGCAGATCGCCGGTATGCACTTTCTGCCCGGGTTGAACGCTGATTTTTGATAAGTGGCAGTACATGGTGATCAGGCCCTGGCCGTGATCAATAAACACGGTGTTGCCGTTAAAGAAAAAATCGCCGGTCTCTATCACCGTGCCATCGGCGGGCGCGGTGACACTGGCCCCCATGGGGGACGCGATGTCCATGCCGCTGTGCGGATTGCGCGGTTCGTTGTTGAACACACGGCGCAGGCCAAACGAGCTGGACATTTCGCCCTGGCTGGGCACCTTAAATTGCAGCGGCACCGCGTCAATGTCACTCCAGTGAGTGAACGCCGCGCCAATGCGTTCTTTTTCCGCGTTGATGCGTTTCATATCTTGTTCATTGGGATTGACGTGACGCTTGCTCACGGTCAGGTGTTGGGTCAGGTATTGTTTGTCGACCACAGTAAAACTGATTTTGCTGGTGGCTTGCCCGGCACTTTCAACGTCGATACTGTGCTCGCCCAACTTTGCCGACAGGCCGATGCCGACGATGGCTTTCCACTGATCGTTGGCTTTGATCACCATTACTGCGTCGTCGTTGTATTTGACCTGGGGTTTTTGTGCCGCATTTCCCAGATCAATGATGGCGATGCCGCCGGGCACCAGCGATTGTTCCGGCAACGCCATGGCCAGCGATGGCAGCAATAACAGCAGTGATACCAAAATTCTATTCATCGTTGCACTCCACTACCTGAGATGTGATCCGGCCTTGGGCCAGACGGGTTTGCATCAAATCGCCGGGTTGCAATTGGCTGGCGTCAGTGACGACGGTTTTGCCGTCGGCCAGAAAACTGATCGCATAACCGCGTTCCAGCGTCGCCAGCGGACTGACCGCGTTAAGGGTGCGGATCAATTGCGCCAGTGTTTGCCTGTGGCCAGTGACGACCTTGCTCATTGCCCGTGACAATTGTTGCTGCAATTGCTGGTTCCGCAATGTCAGTGTGGCCAGCGTTTGCGCTGGTGCGTGTTGCAGGAGCTGTGCCCGGCTTTGGCCGAGACGGTGTTGATCATGACGCAGGCGCGCCAATGTGGCGCGACTTAAGCGCTGCTGTAACTCGTCAAGACGTTGCTGTTGATCCTGCACGCGGCGCGCAGGACTTTGCAGTCGCGCGCGTACGTGTGCGAGGCGTTCGCCGGCACGTTGCAGATGGTGCTGCAATAATCGCTGCAGCGCTTGCTGTTGCTGATCAAGGCGTTTTTGCAGAAAGGTTTGGTCCGGGCTGCAAATTTCTGCGGCTGCAGTGGGCGTGGCGGCGCGATAATCGGCGACAAAATCAGCGATGGTGAAATCCACTTCGTGACCCACGCCGCATACCAGCGGAATGTCGCTGGCAGCAATTGCGCGGGCGACACGTTCGTCATTGAATGGCCACAAATCTTCAATGCTGCCACCGCCGCGGGCGAGAATCAGCACGTCGCATTCGTTACGCTGATTGGCCAGGGCAATGGTGCGTGCAATCTGGGCTGCGGCTTGATCGCCCTGCACCAACACCGGATAAATCATCACCGGCAGGCTGGCACAGCGCCGTTGCAAGGTGGTGAGTATGTCCCGAATCGCTGCGCCGGTGGGCGAGGTAATAACGCCGATTTGTTGCGGCATGGCCGGCAATGGTCTTTTGCGTTCAGTGGCAAATAGCCCCTCGGCTTGCAGCTTGGCTTTTAATTCCTCGAACAATCGTTGCAGCGCGCCGCTGCCGGCTTCTTCCATGTGCTCGACCACAATTTGAAATCGGCCTTGCGGCTCGTACAGGGTAACGCGGGCGCGGACGACCACTTCCATGCCGCTGCGCGGCTGAAAGTTGACCAAGCGGTTTTTCATGTTGAACATGGCGGCGCTGATTTGCGCCTTGGCGTCCTTGAGGCTGAAATACCAGTGGCCTGAGCCGTGGGCGGTGAAGTTGGACAGTTCGCCTTGTAGCCAGACCAGCGCAAAGCCGCTTTCCAGCAGTTGGCGCACGTCGCGGTTGAGTTCGGAAACCTGAAAAATATGCCGTTGCTGCATTGTCTAGCCAATCAAAAAGAGGGGGTGTTTAGAACAGCCAAGGTTTTGCGAGCTTTTGATCCTGGGCCTGTTGATAGGCCAGTTCACCCTGTTGGCGGGCCAGTTCGGCATAGCGCATGGCGTCATCGTATTCGCCATTTTCAGCGGCCATTTTGGCCTGGCCAAGCAATTTGCTGGCATCGCGCCACTCGTTGCCGGCTGCGCTGGATTTTTTGATGGCTGCCTGGGCCAGTTGAATGGCTTCGGTGACCTGTTGCAGGGTGAATTTGGGCGGCGGCGGGCCGCTGGGAGTGGTTGCGCAAGCGGCCAGCAGTATCGCAGCCAGCAGTGGCAGGACGTATTTCATCGAGTTAATCTCCTGTGAAAACATCGGGTTTGAACCAATAGTAGTACGCGCCGGGGAGGCTTGACCAGTTTTAATAACCCCGCCTCGTTTGGCTTGCTGGTTTACCCGGTTTTGACTAATCGGTATAATGGCCCGCTAATTTTTATCCGGCGGATCACCACATGTTAAGAATTCAGCAAGAAGCCCTTACTTTTGACGATGTTTTACTAATTCCGGCTCATTCCAATGTTATGCCCAAGGAAGTGAGTCTGAAGACACGTCTGACTCGTGGCATCCAGTTGAATATTCCTCTGGTGTCGGCAGCCATGGATACCGTGACCGAAGCGCGTCTGGCCATTGCGCTGGCGCAGGAAGGTGGTATCGGCATCATCCACAAAAATCTGACCGTTGAGCAGCAGGCCGCCGAGGTACGCAAGGTCAAGAAATTTGAAAGCGGCGTGATCAAAGAGCCGATCACTGTTTCGCCCAACACCAGTATCCGCGAAGTGCTGCAAATCACCCGCGCTAACAACATTTCCGGTGTGCCGGTGGTAGACGGTGACAAGCTGGTTGGCATCGTGACCAGTCGCGATTTGCGTTTTGAAACTCATCTGGAAAATCCGGTGTCTGCCATCATGACGCCGCAAGACCGTTTGGTGACCGTGAAAGAAGGTGCCAAGCGTGCAGAAGTGCTGGCCTTGTTGCACAAACACCGCATCGAAAAGGTGCTGGTGGTCAACGATGCTTTCCAGCTACGCGGCATGATTACGGTCAAGGACATTCAAAAATCCACCGATTTCCCCAATGCCTGTAAAGATGAGTCTGGCAGCCTGCGCGTTGGCGCGGCGGTGGGCACTGGCCCAGACACCGACGACCGCGTAGCGGCGCTGGTGGAAGCGGGCGTGGACGTGGTCATCGTTGACACTGCGCACGGCCATTCGCAGCGTGTTATTGATCGCGTTGCCCAGGTGAAGAAAAAATATCCCAAGCTGCAGGTGATTGGCGGCAACATCGCCACGGCAGCAGCGGCTCGTGCGCTGGCCGATGCAGGCGCGGACGGTGTGAAGGTGGGTATCGGTCCCGGTTCTATCTGTACTACCCGGATTATTTCCGGTGTGGGCGTGCCGCAGATTACGGCCATTGCCAATGTGGCGGCAGAACTGGCAGCAGACGGCATTCCCGTTATCGCTGACGGCGGCGTGCGTTTTTCCGGTGACTTAGCCAAGGCGATCGTTGCGGGTGGTTACGCGGTAATGGTGGGTTCCATGTTTGCCGGTACTGAAGAAGCACCCGGTGAGGTTGAACTGTACCAGGGCCGTTCTTACAAATCCTATCGCGGCATGGGCTCGCTGGGCGCCATGTCCCAGGTGCAGGGTTCCAATGACCGTTACTTCCAGGACACCAAGGACGTAGACAAACTGGTGCCCGAAGGCATCGAAGGCCGCGTGCCTTATAAAGGGCCAATGATTGCCATTATTCACCAGCTGATGGGCGGTCTGCGCGCTTCCATGGGTTACACCGGTTGCGCCAGCATTGATGAAATGCGCACTCGCCCTGAGTTTGTCCGTGTGACCAACGCCGGTATGCGCGAGAGCCATGTGCATGACGTAATGATCACCAAAGAAGCTCCGAACTACCGCATCGACTGATGCAGCACACACCGCGGGCTAAGGCCCGCGGTTTGCTTTTTGACCTTCGAATTTTTTAGAGAAAGTGTATGACCGTCGCTGACATTCACGCCCATCGTATTTTGATTCTGGATTTTGGTTCGCAGTACACGCAGTTGATTGCCCGTCGCGTGCGCGAAGCCGGTGTTTACTGCGAACTGCATCCCTGGGATATGACTGAGGCGGATATTCGTGCCTTCGCGCCCAAGGGGATTATTCTTTCTGGCGGCCCTGAAAGCACGACCGCTGCCAATGCGCCCAAAGCACCACAAGTGGTGTTTGAGCTGGGCGTGCCGGTGTTTGGCATTTGCTACGGCATGCAGACCATGGCGATGCAATTAGGCGGCAAAGTGGAAAACGCCGATCATCACGAATACGGTTATGCGCAAGTTCGCGCGCGTGGCCACACTCGTTTGTTGAAGGACATCGAAGATCACACCACCGACGAAGGCTACGGCATGCTGGACGTGTGGATGAGCCACGGCGATCGCGTCTGCGATATTCCGACCGGTTTCAAGCTGATGGCGTCCACTGAATCGGCACCGATTGCCGGTATTGCCAACGAAGATAAAAATTTCTACGGCGTGCAGTTCCACCCGGAAGTAACGCATACCCGTCAGGGCAAGCGCATTATCGAGCGTTTTGTGCACGAGATCTGCGGCTGTGAGGCCAATTGGAATTCCAGCAACATCGCGGAAGATGCAATTCGCACCATTCGCGAACAGGTGGGCAGCGACGAAGTGATTCTCGGTTTGTCCGGCGGTGTTGATTCCTCCGTGGTGGCTGCGCTGCTGCACAAGGCCATCGGCAAACAGCTGACTTGCGTGTTTGTCGACAACGGCTTGCTGCGTCACAAAGAAGGTGATCAGGTGATGGCGACTTTTGCCCAGCACATGGGGGTGAAGGTGATTCGCGTTGACGCGGAAAAACGTTTCCTCGATGCGCTGGCCGGCGAAAACGATCCCGAGAAAAAACGCAAAATCATCGGCAATCTGTTTGTCAAAATTTTCGAAGAAGAATCCAACAAGCTGAAGGCAGCCAAGTGGCTGGCACAGGGCACGATTTATCCTGACGTGATTGAATCGGCTGGCTCAAAAACCGGCAAGGCGCAT